>JAGYNR010000019.1 GCA_018399715.1 Desulfobacterales bacterium
TTATAGCTGGTCCAGCTATCGTTTTTACGGTTACGGCAAGAAACCGCCTGTCTGGTTGAGGCGGGAATCGATCCTGAACGCGGTCGGAGGCGACAGGCCCATATGCATCAAGCTGACGACTGTTGGATTAGTAAGTAACTGTTTTTATTCACACCTGCAGAATAATGAAAATTATCTTTCTGCCATAACAGATGTGAATCAAGGATTTTGGAACGGGGTGCCACGGGCGAAGCGAAGCTTGCCCGTGCGGATTTCCGTACTTAAAGTCATTCACGGGCAAGGCTAACGCCTTCGCCCGTGGCACCCGACAAAGAAAGGTGAGCCGGTCTGAAAACTTTTTCACCAACAGGGTTGATTTAGATTCTGCGATAACCGGAAACATGGAAAAACGCAAACCGGTCAGAAACAGGCACTCCCGACACCCTGAAATCAGGTGATCAGCCCTTAGATTGATGCATATGCCCCTGACCCCCCTCAAGGGGGGAATTAATTTATCAGGTTTCCTCGAGCTGAAATTGCAACTTATCCAATGCCCCATCCGCAAATGTTGAATAGAACTCAGAATTACATTCTGACTTCTGCCTTCTGATATCTTTGATTGACACCCTTTACAGCTAATTTCAACATGTCAATATAAAAAATCCGAAAACCATACGTTGAGCTTTCATTATTTCTTGCCCTCTGCCTTACATTTTTACTTAAACTCTCCTGATAAAACAATTATAATTTTATTGACAATGATGTTTCATTGCAGTATTTGTGTGCTGTTAGTAATAACTTAACTTAATCTTTTAAATAGGTTAGATATTATTGTTATTGGTTTTTTGTCTAGTTGACTAGATAAAAATTATCGGGTTAAATAGTGTCCGAACGAAAACTGTCTTTTTCGTTCAGGCACTAAATACGCAGGATGATGTTACGGGTATGGGAAAAAACAGAAAGGGTGAAAAACAGTGGAAATTATCGTTCTTTTAAAACAAGTTCCAGCAACTGAATCATTGATCACCGTTGCCGGAGATGGTACTTCTATCAAGACAGATGATTTAAAATGGGTTATCAACCCCTATGATGAATTTGCAGTTGAAGAGGCACTGAAAATCAAGAAAGCGCATGGCGGTACGGTTACCATTCTCAGTGCGGGTTCTGATAAAGCGGTGGATGCGATTCGGACTGCTTTGGCGATGGGCGCCGACAAGGGTATTTTGATCAATGATCCGCTGGTTATGGATTGCGACGCTCTGGGTGTAGCACGGATTCTTTCCGCGGCAATTCAATCGAATCCTTTTGATCTGATTATTGCCGGAATGCGGGCGGTTGATGATGACAACTACCAGGTGGCACCAGCAGTGGCGGAATTTTTAAAGATTCCACATATATCCATGGTGATTAAAGAAGACATTTCTGACGGAAAAATTATCTGTCAGCGAACGGTTGAAGGCGGCACAATAACAGTGGAGGCTGGATTTCCTGTTCTTTTTACAACCCAACGTGGACTAAACGAGCCTCGATATGCATCGCTACCGGGGATCATGAAAGCCAAGAAAAAGCCGTTGGAGAAAAAATCACTGGCTGATATTGGGCTTTCCCCTGCAGAATTGGGAAAGCCAAAAATCACAATTCTCTCCATGAGTCCTCCCCCGGAAAGAAAGGCCGGAAAAATGATCGAGGGTGAAGATGCGGTGGAGATGGCGAAAAAACTGGTCAAGGCGCTGAAAGATGAGGCCAAAGTGTTGTAAAAATGAAGGCGGTCATTCATTTGTTCAGGCATCGTCAAATAACAATAGTGAAGCTATGATTACATCTTTTTAAGCCTGAAAAAGGAGAGATAATGGCACAAAAAGTACTTGCAATAACGGAACAAATAAATGGTGTATTTCGAAAAGTGACATACGAGGCTGTCAGTGAAGGCAAGCGGATTGCCGACTCCCTGGGAACGAAACTGACAGTGCTGGTGATCGGTTCGGAAATAGAAAAGACTGCTGAAGAACTCTGCGAATATGGTGCCGATAAGATTCTTGTAGCCGATGCCCCCTCTTTAAAAGAATTTTTGGTGGATCGCTATACTCAGGTAGCTGCCGGGGTGATCGAAAACGAACAGCCATCAGTGGTAATTGCCGGGGCATCATCGATTGGCAAGGATCTCATGGCCCGGTTGGCGGCCAGGATTTCGGCACCGCTAGCAATGGATTGTTTGGATATTAAAGTTGATGGTGATCTTATTAAGGCCATTCGCCCGATGTACGGCGGAAAAATTTTGGCTGAGGTGAGTCTGGAAGGGACGCCAAAGATGTTGGGAATTCGGCCAAATGCGATGCGTATTGATAAACTTTCCGGGGAAGGCGTTATTGAAAAATGTCAGGCAAATTTTGAGGAGGGAGATCTGAAATCTGTAGATAAGTCATTGGAAACCGGTATGGTTGAGCTGACGGAAGCTGATATCATTGTCGCCGGTGGAAGGGGAATGGGCGGACCTGACTATTCGCTTTTAGAGGAGCTTGCCGATCTTACCGGGGGAGCTGTGGGTGCCTCCCGTTCAGCAGTTGACGAAGGATGGCGGCCCCAAAGTGATCAGATTGGTCAAACCGGAAAAACTGTATCTCCCAATCTTTATATTGCCTGTGGTATTTCCGGAGCCATTCAGCATCTGGCCGGAATGTCTTCTTCCAAAGTGATCGTGGCGATCAATAAAGATGCTGAAGCGCCCATTTTTTCAAAAGCAGATTACGGAATTGTCGGAGACCTGTTTGATATTGTTCCCGCTGTTATTAAGGAGATTAGAAGTGTTAAGGAATAAGTTTTGAAGCTGTATTGGGTTAGTCTCGGTTGCGCCAGAAACCTGGTGGACAGCGAGATTATGATGGGAAGTCTGGTGCAGGCGGGATGGACGTTGACCAATGATCCGGATAATGCCCGGGTGATTATTGTCAATACGTGCAGTTTTATTGAGGCTGCAATAGAGGAGTCAATTGACACAATTCTTCAGCTTGCATCATATAAAACGGATGGCTGTTGTGAACGCCTTGTTGTTGTGGGATGCCTTCCTGAACGTTACGGTAACAGCATTTGTGCAGCACTTCCTGAAGTAGATGTGTTTTTGGGAACCGGCGCTTTCGGAAAAATTGTTGAGGCGGTTGAACCTCAATTTCCGACAAGAGAATGCCTGCTTCCCGATCCTTCAGGTAGGCCTTTTGAGCGTCCGGATGCCCCCCGGATAAACACATCATCTCACTTTGCTTATCTGAAAGTGGCTGAAGGCTGTAGCCGCAACTGCACTTATTGTATTATCCCAAAACTTCGGGGAAAATACAGAAGCCGGTCCATGCCGGACATTATTTTTGAAGCAGATCACTTGATTTCAAAAGGGGTAAAAGAGTTAAATCTGGTTGCCCAGGATACTACTTTTTGGGGGAAAGATTTTTCTCCGTCGAAACATCTGTCATCCCTTTTGAAGTCTCTTTCTGTCCTTTCGGATTCAACGGTTTGGATCCGCATATTATATGGACATCCGGACAGCATTGATAAACGCCTGATTCTTACGATCAGAGATGCTCCCGGTGTACTGCCGTATTTTGATATTCCGATTCAGCATGTCAGTTCCCGGGTGTTACGGTGGATGGGGCGGAACTATTCGATGGAGGAGCTTTCCCGGTTATTTTCGACCATCAGGGAATTGTTGCCGGAGGCAGTTCTCAGAACAACAATAATTGTTGGCTTTCCCGGTGAGACCTCGAAGGATGTAGACAATTTGCTTGCGTTTATTCACAAAGTGCGATTTGATCATTTGGGTGTTTTTACTTATTCCGATGCCGAGGATCTCGTGTCTCACCGACTTTCCGGGCATGTTTCATCTGCGGAAGCAAATGCCCGCTACAAAACGGTGATGTCTGCTCAGGCAGAAATATCTGCAGAAAACAATCGGAAATATATCGGTCAATACCTTGATGTGCTGATCGAAGAAGAAGTCCCTGGAGAAGGCGTGTATATCGGGAGAACCTGGTTTCAGGCTCCGGAAGTTGACGGGCTGACG
The DNA here is from genome assembly GCA_018399715.1 of Desulfobacterales bacterium. Lineage (GTDB taxonomy): Bacteria > Desulfobacterota > Desulfobacteria > Desulfobacterales > SKZT01 > M55B149. The sequence goes on from JAGYNR010000019.1 coordinate 4,028, forward strand.
TATATTCGGTTACCGGCACCAGCCGGTTTTGTTGACCGACATTGTAATAAGGTAATTGCAAGGGGATCAATTTTTCGTATAAAAATATCCGATGCTATGGAATATGATTTGGTGGGAGAACCGGCATGACCGATTTGAAATTTAAAATTGTTGCCAGAGTAAAAACAGACCTGGAAGAGATTGAAAAAGCGATTTCGAATAATTTGACACCTTATCTGGACCTGGTTTCCGAAACTGCCCGTCACATTTTATTTGCCGGAGGCAAACGGCTTCGACCACTTCTGATGGTTCTTTCCGCCCGCCTTTGTGGGTATTCGGGTAACCATGACAAATATTATTCTACCATATTTGAATATCTCCACGCCGCAACCCTGCTACATGATGACCTTGTGGACGGTGCCCGGATTCGGCGGGGAAGACAGGTGGCCCATGGCATATATGGCGCTCCGACAGCTGTGCTGGTAGGAGATTTTCTCCTGGCCCGCGGACTTTCTATTGCCGCAGCTAGTGGTCAGACAAAAATCATCGAGGTTATTGCCGGCATTACAGAGAACATGTCTCAAGGTGAGATTCATCAGCTGATGAGAAGACAGCAGTTATCTCTTTCCGAGCAGGAATACATAGAGGTTATCCAAAGAAAAACGGCTGTCCTTATACAAGGAGCCTGTAAAGTAGGGGCTATTATTGCCGATGCGACTGCGGAACAGGAGGCGGCACTGTCAACATTTGGTTACAATCTCGGACTCGCCTTTCAGATGGCTGATGATCTTTTGGATTATACGGCCGACACAACAGAGTTGGGGAAAGAGATCGGAGTTGACTTGAGAGAGGGTAAAATTACCCTCCCGGTTATATATGCGCTCCGGGATGCTCAATCATCGGAGAGGGAAATGTTGGAACGAATCATCATTAACCCGGAATTTACACAAGAGGAGTTTGAAAAACTGGTAAAATATTTAAATGATTGCGGCGGAATCGAATATACCCGAAATAAAGCTGCTGGTTATGTTAAGAAAGCCAAGCAGGCCCTGGAAATTTTTAAGGCAGGGTTCACCCTTGAAACCCTTCTTGAAATTGCGGATTATTCGCTCGATCGTGGCGCTTAAAGACTACTTACAGGAAAACTTGAGATGCCGGGGAGCTGGTATTTGTTGAAGGTAAGATAACGATGAAACTAAAGAAAAAATTTTTGTTGGCTACCATAATGAAGATAAATCCAGAAATACGTAAATACTTTTTTTTCAATCCTATCAGAGGATTGTTTATCATTTTAGTGATGTTGATTTTTGTATTCAAACCATTTGACGGCATGGCCCAGGAGCCGTTAACCAAAAAGGTGAAGGTCGTGGGAACTGGAATGGTGCGGGGCGAAAACGCTGCTGCGGCAAGGGATCAGGCGATTACCAACAGCCTCATATCTGCAGTCAATCGTGTAGTTTTCGATATATTATCTGATGAGGCATTGGAAAACAATTTTAAAATTATTGACAAGGTTCTGTTTAACAATACCGGCAATTTTATCCGGGAGTATCAGGTGCTCAATGAGTCGGAAGGAGACAGAAGTTACAGGGTTTTAGTCAGCGCCACCGTATTGGTGGAAAAAGTCAGGGAGCAACTGATCTCCAAAGGAATACTGCTTAGCGAATCCAACCTTCCAGGTGTCATTTTCTTTGTAGCAGAAAAAAAAATCGGAGATGTACTTCCTCAATACTGGTGGGGGGAAGAGCCTTTTTTTAGTTGTCTTTACGCAGAAAAATCCATGGCAGAAGTTCTCAGGGAAAAAGGATTTAAAATTATCGATCATCAGGGAATCGATTTATATCAGGGGGAGGCTGCGTTAGCAAATGCGGTTGAAGCGAATAAACATGAAGATTCTGACAGCGAAAATGATAAAGACTATGGCGGGACAACCAAATACATCAATGATCCCTATTTGAGCAATACACAAGCCTTGCAACTGGGGCGGAGAATCGGGGCAGAGGTGGTGATCGTGGGGTTAGCCGAAGCAACAGTTGTCCCCAATACCATGGGACAATCCATTCGGTCTTTCAAGGCAACGGTAAAAGTGACGGCATTGCGTACCGACACAGGTGAGGTAATTGTATCATTGGCAAGAGAGGCGGTAGCAGTTAATCCGGATGAAACCATCGGAGGTGAGGATGCCTTGAAAAATGCCGGTGCGCTGGCAGGCATGGTTCTTGCCAACCGGATTTCGGAAGCCGGAAAAATAGACAGTGAGACACAGGATGAAATCCGGATTCTTGTAAAGGGAAAGAGTACCGGCAATCTTGGAAAGTTTGTAACCTTTCGGAGAAGCCTGGAACATTTTCCGGGCGTTTCAGACCTTCAAATTGTGCAAATCAAACCAGATGAAACCCTTTTAAAAGCCAAATTTGAAGGCAGCAGCAATGATTTTGCTGAAATGTTATTACGCCAGTCTTTTGACACTTTTGGGATTAATATCTTTGAGGTAGATCAGAAGCAGTTAAAGATAGAACTTGTTCCGATAAAAGACAGCCTGGACGGTACTTAGAGCCCTTTTGATGTTTACAGGTTACCGGCAAGCTTTATCTGGTTTTTGTTCAACGTGAGGCCGTATTTCTCCTGGATAAATTCATGGTGCCCTTCCTGGAAGGGAATGTAAACGAGTCTGGTTCTTTTGGGCTGGATTTTAATTGAGGAAAGAAGTGGCAGATATTGTTTTTCGGGACAGGCAAATGTTGATAGATTGATTTTTAAACTTTCGGCAGCCTCGGTTAACGGTAGTGTCACCGGATAAATTTTTTGGGTGGGCAGTGTTGATACAAAATCGTCAGGTGGCTGAGATAGGGTGATATTTCGATTGAGGCGAAGAAAAACCTGTGGGCGAACTTTAAAAGCAAGTGCCCAAAAGTAAAAATCAATATGATCCCATCCGGAACGGCAGATTTTGGGAAGATTTGCCACCTGGATTAAATCGTTATAGGAATCTAAGGTTATACCGTTGATATCGGCTTTAATCCGCCAGAACGGAAAGTAGATATCTCCTTTTCCCTTCAGTACATAGAATTTAATTTTCTTAAATCCTTTTTCTCTAGGCAACCAAACAGAATCACAGTGATGACATAAAAGGACTAACGATTCACTTTCACCGGTAAGATCCCATCCACAGTCAGGGCACAATGCCGGTATAAATTGAATTTTCCAATCTGGGGTTTGTTCAGCAAAAATATCCGGAGAAAAATCGTCCGGCAGGTAATGAGAAACCGGGCAGTTTAACACTGCATCCATCATCCGATGCTCTATGTAAAACGGCGAATAAATCATATTGAATGTTTCCCCGATAAATTCCTGATGATACACGGGTTGCGGGAGATTTTTATGAAATCTTTTGGAAAATAACTTCATGACATTGCCCGGAGAAAAATTTGGCAGAAGAAAACGTCCCCTGGTTTCAGGCAGAGCAAATTTTAATTTTAACGTCTGGCTTCGAAAACCGACAGATACGGGGAAATAATTGCATCGGAGTGCCTGGTAGCTGATATCCATAAAACGATGCCGAACGCCTCCGGAAACCGCTGAAAAAAGTGTCCCCTTAAACCGCCAGTAAGGAACCAGATATAATTCTTTGTTTTCGGGTGCGGCCTGGGGAAGAACGTATCGGGGAAAACGACTTTGAATCAGGTAGGAAGTGACCTTGCAAAATGAGCAGGTGAAAAGCCTTTCGGTTTCCCCCAGCATCGCCGGAGCACCACATTGCGGACACTGATGTTCAATCAGTAAGGTGGTCATAAATCACCGATAATTTAAAGCTTTTCACCGCATTGATTACAAAAAATAGAGCTATCTAAATTTTGATGGCCACAGTTTGGACATATCTTTGAGGCAGGTTTTTTTTCTACCGCTTTACCGCAGCGTGGACAGAAGTTGGCATTGGGAGTCAGGTTTTTTCCGCAATGAATGCATTTTGCAAAAATGACTTGCTGATGACCGCACAAAGGACAAAATTTTGCAAAGGAAGGTATCGGGTTTTTACACTCCTGACATAGCGTTTGTTCAGTTTTTTCCTGTTGATCAGCAAGCGTCCCGCCTGTAAAATATTGTGAAAACATGGCAGGCATCATAAGCCCAAGTCCCATACCCATTCCGGCATCAGCGCTTCCGTTACCCTCTGCCGCTTTTTCTATGGCCATAGCGGCTTTCATCTGCATAAGTTTGTTCATATCCTGGAAAACACCCATTCGACTTCGATCGTCAATTGCCTGTTGCACCTCGGGTGGGGGAGTTATGGAATTGATATAAAGGTGAGTCAAGGCAAGTCCAAAATGTTGAAAATCTGTTTTCAGACGGTCGGCAAGTTTCAAGGAAAGTTCATCATACCTGGAAGGAAGATTCAAAACAGAATCGATGGCGGTTCCCATGAAATCATTGAACCTGGATACGATGACACGGTTAAGGTATTCCTCTATTTCTCCGGTGGTATAGATTCCCTGGGTGCCGACAAGCCGGTTGATAAAAAGTATCGGCTGTACTACCTGAAGATTGAAGATGCCAAAAGCCCTGAGTCGAATCAGGCCAAGTTCCGAATCTTTAAAGGCGACCGGATCCCGGGTTCCCCACTTCAAACTGGTGAAAGTTTTCAGATTGACGAGATAGATCTCTGCTCTCAATGGACTGGTGAGTCCCCAGGGGAGACTGGCAATTTTTGTAAGGATAGGTATGTTGATGGTTTTAAGCGTGTGGCGCCCTGGCGGAAAAGCCTCAACCGCCTTGCCCTGGTAAAAAAAAACGCCTGCCTGACTTTGTCTTACGGTGAGCTGCGCTCCGTATTTTATTTCTCCGGAACCTTCCTCCGGTATCCGATGTACCAACTCTTTGCCGGTTTCATCAAACCACTCGATTACCTCAAGAAAAACCAGATTGTTTTTTCCCATGGCCGGTTTCCTTTCATACTGATAATAGCTTGTTTAATTAAATGAGGCGGCCTCCTGTAAACAAATTACTTTAAATTGAGAACACATTTTGAGTCAACAATAAAACCAAATATTGTGAAAATATTGGATAAACAGGCTTAATTGGCTTGACTTTATTATGATTGGTCTGTATAAATATATAAAATCTTTGATAAAACAGTTCTGCTTTTGATAATAATATATTTATATTTATCAGGGTTTAATTTTTTAATTATATAGTGCCCGAACGAAAACCAGGATTTTTCGTTAAGATCAAGAAAGACGAAAATTTTAACCACAGACATACATTGAGTATTTCGAGAATTAAAATTTGAATCTGACGCAGATATTGGCGAAAAAGACAGTTTTCGTTCAGGCACTATATATGACCTCCTGTTTTTCTGAGAACCATTTTTTATAGTTATCCGTTTCATTGATTGATACTGTTGTCGAAATAGTCTAAAGCTGATAAAAAAAGCCGGTTTAAATCGTGGAAGGATGTTAAAAAGTGAGTGAAAATGTTTTTCTTCCTTCTTTGCTTCCCTATCTTGTAACCCGCTTAGAGGATGAGAGAAAACGAAACGAGGGGCCGGTTCGCCTGAAACTGATTCCGACTTCCGGCGACGCCGGTCAGGCAGAAAACCCCCCCTTTCCCTTTCTGGTAGTAACAGAATCGGATCCTTTGACCCGGATTTTGGAAGCAAAGTTGGTTACTGATTCAGGTTCAGTTATTACCAAAGTATTTCTTTTGATTCAAAAAGATTACTATTTTTTTACCCAAAATGATTTGTGGCTCATTGGTAATAAAGATATAGATAATTTCTGGCAGAAGGCTTTTGAAAAACGAACCGGCGATATATCGAAAATTAATCGGATCATTTCATTCAAGAATCAGATGGATAAAAACGGTCGTTTTTTGCCTTACCGGTCGCTCTTTTTTTGTAAAAAGACCCAGGTCTTTTTTCATCCGGTCTGTCCCTGTTGTGGTCAGCCTCTGGCACTTTGTACCGATGACAATTTATTGGCATCCAACGGATTGCAGACGTATACTGACTCATTGCGCCGATATCTTTTTTGCCCGTCATGTATCGAAAAAACAGGTAAATCCGAATTTTATGTCCGTTGCCTTGACAGGATCGATCCTGACCATCTAAAAGAATTTAGCGATCTGCTTTCCGGGTATAAAAGAATAGCAGGTAAAAAAAACGAATCAGCTCTTCCCTGTAAAAATTGCCGGAACATTCATGAATGCTTTGGAAATGATAAAAAAGTAAATTCCAGGGTCGTACCGTTTTCCTTTTACCCTTTTTACATGGTGATCGTTGTAGCTCCGACATTAAATGCAGTGGATTTTTTGTCCCTTGTGTCCGGGGCTTCTTCTGGAGAACTGGTTGAACGGTTAAGAAAAAAACAAGAGATAGGACGTGCGAGAGCTTTAATGTCTTTTCACAAGGATACAGCTCCTGTAGCTCCCTTTCTTTTCGAGGATCAGCGCTTTTTTCTGGAAGTATTGTATCTTAAACTATCATTTTTGATAGAATTTACAAAACGGTTTTTACCAGACATTGATGATGGCAAATCTCCGGATTTGGGTATTTCAATGGATCAAATCTGGATTAATTTGTATCAAAGAAACAGCATGCTCCCGCTTTTTTGGAATTTTGATATTATCCCGATGGATATGGGTTGTAATAATTCAAAGATGCCTGTTTCCACCTTACCCTCCTTTTTCGGCATACACGCTTTAAGTATTCTATGGTTTTACGCATTATTAGTGAATAAACAGCAGAAAATGGAAAAAATTCACCAGCAGTTGACCGAAAAATTTAAAGTGTTGTGTAAAAGTGCAAGTGATTCTGTTGAAAAATTTTCAAAAGACAACAGTTGCTCAAATTTCGCTCCTGAAAATATATTCTGGGATCCTGAAATTTTTCATATTTTGCTGCCTGATCATGAATCAGGTGAAATAAAGCTGCCCTTTGAATGGCAATCTTTATGGGAAGAAGCATTAGAACTGGGTTGGGTTCTGTTTGAAACAGGTTTGTCAGGGAAAAAAGGATGGTCCCATGAAGAATTTATGAATAAGGCTGAAGTGCTGATCAATGATATTAAAAAGCATCTTTTTAAACAGAAACCATCACTGGTGGACCATCTTACTGTCTCCAGCGAGGACTGTCAAATATCAGATATTTTGAAACGAATTGCGAAAAAGTGGGAGGAAAAACGATCGAAGCGTACAATAGAATTTTTTGCCAAAGAGGAAGATGGAAAAAATAAGGAAAAGTATGACCTGTTGACACAGGAGGATCATGATGCGGACAAGGAGGAGACCGAAACAGTAATTCTTTCAGCAGAGCAATTAAAAGAAGTTCGTTCTGATCAAGATGATTTTTTTAATGAGAGGCAGGAAAAAGAAGAAGTTCTTCCGGAAACGGTTTATTTGCATCAAAACGAAAAGAAGCCAGAAGCTGTTTTTAATCAACAATCTCTACAACCGGAGACAGCCCATAAGACAACAAACAATAAAGACAAAGACGAAGAAGACGAGCTTATTCAGACAGTTATATTATCTGAGACTGATACAAAACGTTGCGATGTAACACATCAGGATGTTTCGGAAACAAAGACAGAAAAAGAGGTAGACAAAAAAACGGACCGGGGGGAGGAAGAAGATGTTTTGTCAGAAACAGTTTTACTAGAAAATGGACAGTCCTATGCTGATCAATTCAACTCCAAAGGTTATGAACAGCTGGAAAAAAGTGCAAATTTAAATAAGAGAGATCATGAAAAACACAAGCAGCAAACTCACGACGATCCTTTTGAGGAAGATGATAATCTTGAAAAAACGGTTATCATTAAACCGGATAAATCTGGCGAAAAATAAGAGGGGGATATAGTTGCCTGATTCCATCCAACAAATATCAGAAGAAATCCGCAGAATTTATCAAAGTAACCCGGAAAATCCAGAAAACGCTATTGAAATGTTTCTGGAAGTGCAGTTGAAGGAGATTTCCGAACAGGAAAGGCTGGAGAAACTCCATAAGATATCCCAGTGCTTTCATAAATCTGCTGATGTATCCGTTATCGAGCCTGAAGAAATCGAAGAAGAAGTGCTCGCACGCGTTTTTTCGCTCATATTGGGGGAGAAGGCAGAACAAAAGGATTTATCATCGTCAGAATTACTGGAACGCTTGGCAAGATCTCTTAACACGGTTTTCGATAATCTCAATCAGCTGGTGGATGTTATTAATCAGAATCTTTATGGTGAGTATAGGGAAGATGAAACGATTCGGCAGGTGATAGGATCTCATATGACCGGAGATGAGTACAATAAATCCTTGGAGGATTATCTCGGACAGATTAAACAATCATTTTTTGTAGCCCTGCAAGGTTTCAGGAAAGCTTCCGGTATAACTGTCGACAAAATTCTGAAAGAATTGGATCCAGCAAAATTAGATAAAGAAATCGTAAGCAGTTTTAAATTCGGACCACTTCGGAAAGCTGAATATTTTGAAATATATCAAGAAAAATATGAGAAAGTAAAAAAATGGTATCAATCAGAACGTTTTATGGAAGATTTATCCCGGGAGTTTGAGAAGGCGTGTGAAAAAATTTTCACGCGATGAAAAGGAGGCATAAAATGAAAAAAACACTTGGTTTCATTGTCATTTTTATTATTTTGATGTTCTGTGCATGTGCGCCCCGGCAGATTGTTCCACCTGAATGGAAGTATGAGGAAGATGCCATCAAACTTTATGTTAATTCCGATTCTCAGGTGAATCTTTATGACGGAGAACCACATGCGCTTCATGTATGTGTATACCAACTGAGAGATCCCAATATATTTAACCAGCTTGCTGAAACGCCTGACGGGATTTCCGAGTTACTTCAATGTCAACTGATCAATCCCAGCATTGTAAATGCCAAGGTGTTGGCCCGTCTGGGAATTCAACCGGCCAAGGTGTTGACGTTTACGCTGGATAGAGCCGAGGGAGCCAGATATTTGGGTATTGTTGCCGGTTATCAGATTCTGGAAAAGGATCGGACTGTCCGCCTTTTTAAGATACCGGTGATTACCGAGAAAAAAGGGTGGTTCGGCAGGACCAGGATAAAAAAACCCGGGCTCTTGCAGGTGGAATTATATCTGGGAGCGCTTCAGATAAAAAAAGCCGAAATTATATCAGAGGAACAATAAGTGTATGGATAGACCACTTTTCTGGCATCAGGGATTATTTTTACAACCCCAGCATTTTCAGTTGAATGACCGGTTTAATCAATCGTTGTTGGTTCCGCTCTACAAATTTATGACGCCATATTTTTGGGGGACCGGAAAACAGGAAATTCAGGAAAGTGCTTTAGGCAATGGATCTTTTAATCTTCAAAGCGGTGAATATCTTTTTCCTGATCACACCTATGTTGTTTATCCTGGAAATGCCTTGATAGAGGCACGATCCTTTGATGAGTCCTGGGTGGAAGGCGGGAAGCCATTGACCGTGTATGCCGGTATCAGAAAATTTAATGACGCCGGTAAGAATGTGACAGTCTTATCGAAACAGGAGGGTATCTCCGAGGTATCCACACGATTTGTTACGACAGATGAGCCGGATGAAGCACGAAATCTACATCAGGAGGCACCCGATGCTCAGGTAAAAAGGCTTTATTATGCTCTCAAAATTTTTTGGGAGACGGAATTGGAGCATTTAGGAGACTATGTCCTTATGCCAATAGCTCAACTGGTTCGAACCGGAGAGGAAATCGGTTTATCTCAGGCATTTATTCCACCATGTTTGTGGATTGCCGGATCGAAGCCTTTAATCGGAATTATTAGGGAAATTCAGGATCAGATTTCTTCTCGTGGGCATCAGTTGGAGCAATACAAAAAAGACAGGGGAATCCATTCGGCGGAATTCGGTTCAAGGGATATGGTCTATCTGCTCGCCATGAGGACTTTGAATCGATATGTACCGTATTTGTATCATTTGACCGAAGCTTTTCAAGTGCATCCCTGGTTGGTATATGGCGTTTTAAGGCAAGTTGTTGGAGAGCTGAGTTCTTTTTCAGAAAGTGTCAATATGCTAAGCGAAGATAAAGATGGAATGCAACTCGTTTTCAACTATGACCACCGAAATCTCTATAATTGTTTTTTGTCAGTCCAAACGGTTATTACCCGGCTCTTAGATGACATCACCGCAGGACCCGAATATATCATTCAATTGATGTACGACGGCACTTATTTCGCCGCAGAATTGCCGCCATCTGTTTTCGAAGGCAGAAATCGATTCTACCTGGTAATGGAAACCGAAGCCGATCCTAAAGACGTTTTAATTTCCCTTGAAAAAATGGCTAAACTATCCTCACGGGAAACATTGCCTATTTTAATTGCAAGGGCTTTGCCGGGTATCAGGATGGAACATTTACCGGTTCCCCCGCAGGAATTACCTCGCAGAGCGGGTTCAATTTATTTTCAGATAGACCATCACAGCGACTATTGGACTCAGGTCGAAAAGGCGCATAATCTTGCCATGTATTGGGATGCTGCTCCCGATGACCTGACAGTGGAACTAATGGTGGTGGGGAAAGGTTGAACAACATGCGATTGACTGACTGCTTTATTGATTTGATTGCTTATGTCGCTTACTTTATCAAAACCGTCGAATCCAAACAGCCTTCCTTTGAGCGAATCAAAACAGATATTGAACGGATGATTTCAGACAGCCAGGAGTGCTTGAAAAGTGGAGATTTTTCTCAGGAGGATTATGATCTTGCCCGTTTTGCCATATTTGCCTGGATTGATGAGACCATATTGAATTCGCCGTGGAAAGAAAGAAATCGCTGGCTGGGTCAACAGCTTCAAAAAGAATATTACAATACCTCAGATGCCGGGGAAATTTTTTTTGAAAAACTAAACATCGTAGGACTTCACCAACGTGATGTTCGGGAGGTCTATTACTTGTGTCTGGCCATTGGATTTACCGGCAGGTATTGCAAGCAGGGAGATGAATTTTTGTTGGATCAATTGAAATCATCCAATTTGAAACTTTTAACCGGAACCGCTTCGGGCGTTACCTCTCTGGAAGCCACTGAGTTGTTTCCGGAAGCATATCCTCTAGATGATAATAATCAGCGGCATCATAAGTCGAGATACCGTGTCCCCACGTTTACCCTTCTTTGTATGGGTTTTCCGGTCGTTCTTTATATCGTTTTGTTTATTGTTTATCGGTTTATTTTGAGTAATGTGGGAGATAATCTGCTTGGGGTGATTCCATAAATGAAAAAGATGTTATTAAAAATATTGAAGTGGTTTTTGATATTGGCAACGGTATTTTTAGCTCTGCTGCTGATGTTTGGGCTAGTGGTATTTCTCGGCTGGCCATGGTGGGTAGGGCTTTTCATAATCCTTGGCATTGCCGGTATTTGGATCGGTATCCTGTTTATCAGGAAAATGATTGCCCGGCGTAGAGAACAAAATTTTGTCCAACAGGTTATTGATCAGGATAATTACTATACCGAGAGTTTAGGCAGTAAAGATAAAGAACGTTCCAGGGAGCTTCAGGATCGATGGAAAGAGGCGATTCATGCCTTACGCAAATCTCATTTGAAAAAATTAGGCAATCCGCTGTATGTGCTTCCATGGTATATGATCATCGGTGAGAGTGCCTCCGGAAAAACAACTGCCATAAAAAGTGCCCGCCTGTCTTCTCCTTTTGCGGAATTGAGTCGTACATCCGGCATTTCAGGTACCCGGAATCTGGATTGGTGGTTTTTTGAACAAGCGATTATTCTGGATACGGCTGGAAGATACGCAATTCCGGTTGATGAGGGGAGGGATAAGGATGAATGGCAGAAATTCTTATCTTATCTTGTTAAATTCAGAAAAAAAGAACCGATAAACGGTCTCGTGGTAACAGTGGCTGCAAATAAGCTTCTTGAGCCCAAAATGGAAGAGCTGGAAGATGACGGAAGAAATATTCGTCGCAGAATCGACGAATTGATGCGGGTACTGGGAGCAAAATTTCCAATTTATCTAATGATTACCAAGTGTGACCTTATCCAGGGGATGACGCAGTTCTGCAATCATTTGCCTGAGACAAAACTGGATCAGGCAATGGGCTTTTTAAATCAGGATATGTCGCGTGATGTGTTTTTATTTTATGAGCGGGCAATGGGGGCCATCGGTGAACGTCTGCGGGATCTTCGACTGTTGATTTTTCAGAAATCCGGTTCTGGAATTGATCCTGAATTATTACTGTTTCCCGAGGAGTTTGAAAAGATAAAGCCCGGTCTGGAAAGCTTTATGAAAGGAGCATTTCAGGAAAACCCCTATCAGGAAACGCCGGTCTTACGGGGTATTTTCTATAGCAGCGGCAGGCAGGAAGGAAGCCCATATTCACATTTTTTAAGTTCTTTGGGACTGATCGAACAAAGAAATGTGCTTCCGGGAACCAATAAGGGCTTATTTTTGAAAGACTTTTTTACTAAAATTCTTCCTAAAGACAGAGACTTGTTTACCCCTACACAGCGGACACTGGAATGGGGCCGGTTAACGCGCAACCTGGGACTTACCTCTTTTGTTGCTATTGTCCTGGCCCTTTGTGGCATGCTCAGTTTCTCTTTCGTGAAAAATCTTAGTACTTTGAAAGATGCCGCAAAACAGTTTAGTCCGCCGCCTGTTCTCCAGGGAGAGGTGTTGAGCGATGTTGTCACGATGGATAATTTTTGTCAGGCGATTTTGGATGTGGAAGAAAGAAACCGCAACTGGTGGATTCCACGATTTTGGCTGACTGAAAGCATCAGGGTAGAAAAAGAACTTAAGGATAAATATTGCTCCCAATTCAAAGATGGTTTTCTCGTATCCTTTGACAAGCAAATGTCGGACCGGATGACAGGTTTTTCACCGGCTACGTCGGATGAAATGATCGGTCAGCATGTGGCTCACCTGGTCCGGCGGATTAATTTGTTGCATGCCCGGCTAGAAGGGAAAGAATTTGATAACTTGAAAGTTAAACCGCAACCCTCTTTTGATACAATCGTTGTAAGTGCTGACAAGGAGATTCTCCCGGAACTTAAAAAAAGGTTTGAGGGATTATATCTATACAATTTGGTCTGGCGGGAAGATACCAGCCGGTTGAACCAGGAAATGAACACGCTCCAGAGCTGGTTGAAACATGTTATCAATCTTCGGCCCGATGAGATGCACTGGCTGGTGGGATGGATGAATCAGGAACTTTCCGTATTAGATATCACTCTGGCTGATTTTTGGGGCGGGAGCCTTTCTGCTCCACTGGCGGATGACGAAGTCGCCATAGGAAATTCCGGACAGAAAGACCCCGATCTGGATTCAAACAGGATATATGCGCCTCTGGACGAGATCAAAGTATCCGGAGCTTATACGATTGACGGTAAAGAAACTATAGCGTCCTTTATCACAGAAATGGAAGAAGCCTTACCGGAGCCCATTATTATTGCCGGTCGGAAAACTGAATTCGAAAGATGGTATAAGAATGCCTATTTAAAAGCATGGTATGATTTTGGCGTAAATTTCAATAAGGGAAAAGACCGGCTTGCCGATAGATCTGAGTGGCAGGAAGTAGCTGTTGTCATGGGAACAGATCAAGGGCCCTACTTTTTACTGCTGGATGTCATGGCCGGGCAATTGGAGCCATTTCGCTTCTTTCCTGGTCAGGATACAGAACTCCCCTTATGGGTAGATCTGGTTAATGAGTTTAAATCTGTACGGTCTGTTGCCGGCAAGGAAACTAACGCTGGGATGGAAACACTTAAACGATCCGGTATATTTCGTCGGACAACCGCAAAGGTGAAAAGCAAGATCGACAGGTTTAAAGGAGAAACCGGTCTTAAAACTAAGCAGCAAAGCGAAGAAACGCTTCAGTCCCGGATGGTTGCGGCGAATGCCTATGAAAATTACGATAAGGCATTGCAGGACATCAGATCCGTAACAACCTCCCGACGGGTAGCCTTCAGTGTGGCACAATCAGTTTTTGGTGAGGATTCTTCTAGTGGCAAACTGTCTTTTTTGCAGGCACGGGACGCTGTTACGAAACTAAAAACGGCCATGGCTGAAAAACCTCCGGAACAGGAAATGTTCTGGAATCTGGTGCGGGGCCCATGGGAATTTATGTGGGATTATTCGGTAAAGGAGTCGGCTTGCCATCTTGGCGAACTTTGGGAAGAAGAAGTGCTGGTAGAGGTTCAAGGAATTTCCGATTTAAATACCATGTCCCAGCTTCTTCTAGGCCGGGACGGTTTCGCTGTAAAATTTATCGAGGGGCCTGCCGCGCCTTTTTTAAGCAGAAGTTTGAAAAAGGGGTATTATGCAAAACAGGTGCTGGGGGAAAAAATTCCATTTACGAGTTCTTTTTTAAATTTTATTACCAAGGGCTCCATCGCTGTAAAACCGACGACAGTGGAGACGGTTGCACCCGCGCAGTCAAGCTATACAGTTACCATTAGAGGACTGCCTACTGATGTCAACCCTGAGGCCCGTATAAGACCTCATGCCACCACTCTGGAAGTCAAATGCGTAAGTGGGACTTTCCGGATGACCAACCTGAATTTTCCGGTCCGAAAGACGTTCGAATGGTCTCCAAATACCTGCGGTGATGTATTTTTCAGCATCGAAGTCGGTAATCTGGCGTTGACCCGAAAATATACCGGAGATCAGGCATTCCCAAGATTTTTAAGAGATTTTGCAAACGGACAAAGGACATTTTATCCCAAAAACTTTCCGGAACATGAGGATAGCCTGAATCGACTGGGAATTGACTATATAAAAGTTAACTATCGGTTCATTGGCGATAAACCGATTTTAAGACTTCTTAGAAAGAAGCAAAGACGATTGCGCGTTCCCAGTTTACCCAGGAATATAGTAAGATGCTGGGATCAATAAAAGGTAAGAATACCTGGCAATGGCTGGTATTTGGGAAACATCCCGTTGCAAAAGATTATTTTCAAGTCGGCTCGGATGTTTCGATGCCGATGTTAATGGCATTTTCTGATTGGGTGGATAATGGATACCGTTTGATTCAGGAAAAGCCTGTTAACACCGAAAAAATCAATTCCTGGAGATTTTGGGCGCCAGGAGCCAAAAAGGAAATGATTATCTTTGGAGTCGGAAAAGATAGCAGTGACCGTATTGGCAGACCATACCCGTTGATAGTGATCGGAACCGGGATGCTGACAGGATGGAAAAAACACTGGGACCTTCTGCCGTTTGCTTTGGAAAAAAACTGGTTACAGATGGAATACTTGTCAACCAGACGTTTTATGGATTTTAAGCAACTTGAAAATGAACTTCGGATGTTACGATCACCTGAACCCAGGTGGCTGGAATGTTTACATGACCGGGAAAGGCGATATACAAAAGCGATGCAAAAGGCTGCCGGGACTGGTTGGGATACCGAAAAAATCCGAACAAAGATTTCATTACTTTCTCATCAATCGGAACTGATTGTCTCTGTTAATCCGGGACCAGGGAGGGATAATGTTTTTATTGTAGGCCTATGGCATACGTTGATAAAAGATTTTCTTAAAAAATTACCGAATGCCGTTTTTACAGGTGGTACCCAAAATAAAATGAATCTGGCGGTTTTCAGAAAAGCACTTTCGCCCGATAACTTTAGACGCCTTTGGGTAAATGCCGGCAGTCAATGATCAGTATAATACCGGGACACAAGGAAATAATAAAATGGTTAATCACATCAGAAACAAGCAAAGCATTCTCCCAGAATACACAAATAGCTTTATAAAAAAAGAAGCTTTCATATTTATTATAATGATAACAGCAATTGTTATCTTATCTTCTTTGGTTGGATGTCGATCTGCCGAAATAAAACCGGATTCTTCGGATCTGGCAGCATCATCTGCGGTACCGCGGCAAGCCGATGATTTTATGATTGTGGATTGTATGCTTCCGGGGCAGATCAGAAAACTGGGACGGATGACATATCTTACGAAACGCCGTCCCATCAAAACTACCGCCTTGGATTGTGAAATCCGGGGGGGGGAATATGTTGCATATGACAGGGCCAGCTACTCGTCTGCGCTGGAAGTATGGCTAAATCTTGCAGTGGAAGGCGACAGAGTCGCTCAAACACATGTAGGGGAAATATATATGAAAGGCCTTGTGGGTCCACCGAAGTATGATATGGCTGCCAAATGGTTTCAGAAAGCTGCTGATCAAGGATATGACAGAGCTCGATTAAGTCTTGGATATCTTTATGAAATGGGTTTAGGAGTTCCAAAGGACCCGGTCAAAGCACTGAACCTTTATCGTGTCGCAACAGGTTTGGAAGAAAACGTTGTGTTGGCGTCAGAAACCATTGACATAGCCGAAAAAGAAGAGATGAAACGGTTACGTCAGGAAGTGAAACGGTTGCGTCAGGAAACAGAATTACTTAAACAAAGTCTCAAGGAGACCTCTAAGCAAAAAGACCAAAGGCTGGAGGAACATCGGCGGCAAATTCAAAGGCTGGAATCAGAAAGAAATGCCTTGAACAGAGCTAAACAGGAGCTGGCAAAACTAAGGGCTCAACTGACGGCTCAGAAACTCGAGAAACCTTCTCAAACCGATCATACTGCCGAACTGGAAAAGTTAAAAAAAGAATTAGCTTCAAGGGAGGCTGAACTGGAAGATCAGCGGAAAAAAACGTTGGAATTACAAAATAATATTACTCACCTGGATAGAGAGGTTTTATCATATCAGAATCTTATGAAGGAAAACAGCCGCACGGAAGATTTGCAGGCTGAGCTTGAGAATCAGAGAACCGAGGCCCAACGGCTAAAGGAAAAATTGAATGCTGCCATGAATGATGAAAAGCAACTTCGGGAAGAGCTGGAATCCCGGAAGCGTCAATTGAACGAACGACAAAAAGAGCTGGCGGCGACGCGTAAAAAACTTGAAACGGCTCAACAAAACATAGAAATCGTTGATCAGCATGACATTGAAATGCTCAAAAAAGAGCTTTCCCTCAGAGAAAACGCCTTATCTAAAGAGCGGGAAAACGCCAGACAAATTTCTGTTCAAATGGAGGCTGTGTTGTCTGATGTTGAGGATTACAAACAGCAAATTAAAGAATTCGATACATTAAAATCTAAAATGGAGCAACAGATTTCGGAAAATAAGGAGCTAAAGGCGCTTCTTCAAAAAACACGTGAGGAGAAAGCGCGGCTGGCTAAGGATTTTAAATGGATGCAAGAACACATAGAAGCCGAGAGATGCGGTCTCGAAAAAGCTCGAAAGTCTTTGGAAGTTCAAAAAGATGAGATTCTTTCTGCCAGAAATGATCGACTGTTGGAGCTGGAGGCTGAGATCACTCAACGACAGAGAGAGGTCGAAAAACAAAAAAATCAGGAGAAATTGCTGCGCGAAAGCGCCGAACAGCTCGCCGAAAAAGTTGCTTTATACGAAAAACGGCTTGAAGATCACCAAAAAAAGATGGAGGGCCTTGCGGGTCCAACCATCAAGATTCTTGATCCGAAGCTGGCTAAGACACGTGGGAAAAAACCGGAAACAAGGGTTGAAACTGACCTGGACAACATGGAAATTATCGGGAAGGTAAATGCGCCGGCGGGTTTGTATTCTCTTAAAATAAACGGGCAAAAAAAAGAATGGACCGACGAGGGGCTTTTTAAGGTTGATTTACCGGTCAAAAAGGACAAAACTTCTGTCAAAATTGTGGCGGTTGACAGTCGAGGGAAAGCGGAATCGATGATTTTGACGGTTATCCGTGGTCTTTCAGAAACACCCGGAAATATCCCCAAGCTTGATTTCGGCCGTTATTATGCTTTAATTATAGGAAACGAAAATTATACTGAATTCCCGAAGCTTCAAACTGCAGCAAATGATGCCCGGGACATTGAAAAAATTCTTAGGGATAAATATGGATTTGAGACAAAACTTCTCATTGATGTCGGGCGATTTGAAATTCATACCCAACTAGATTATTTTAGAAGGACTCTGACTGAAAAGGATAATTTTTTACTTTATTACGCCGGCCATGGGGAACTTGACCGGAAAAACCGCCGAGGATATTGGCTTCCGGTGGATGCCTCTCCGGAAAGCCATGTCAACTCAATTCCGAACTATGCCATTACCGATATTTTAAACAGTATGTCAGTTCGCCAGGGCATCGTTATAGCAGATACCTGCTATTCAGGAAGTCTGACACGGTCAGTTATCACTCAGCAAATGGCGGGCATGTCTGATCAAAAAAAAATTGAATGGCTGAAAAATATGGCGACTAAACGATCTCGTACGGTTCTTTCATCCGGTGGCTTGAAACCGGTATTGGATGCCGGAACATCCGAGCATTCGATTTTTGCTCATGCCCTTCTGGATTTACTGGTATCCAATGAGGATATCCTTGAGGCGTCAAGGCTTTACAGTAAAATTAGATCATATGTAAGCGAAACCTCAAAACGTATGGGGTTGGAGCAGACACCTCAGTATGCCGCCAATATTCATGCGGGACATGAATCCGGAGATTTTCTTTTCGTTCCTCTGACATTTCAGAAAAGTCTCAGCACAATAGAAAACCGTCATGGTGGATCATTAGCTTTTATAACGAAATCCTTAAAAAATTAAAATGAGAAAAATTTGTTTTGTGGGTATGAAGATAGGGGATTGAATGGGTTGTTTGGCCTGCTTTTGCTAAAGAGAGGAGAAAAAGATGGGGATAAGGGGGGGAGAAAATCAAAAGTGCGATTTTTTATGGAGGGAGTTCTCATTGGCCAGAAAAACTAAGACATTGATTATGGTATTTTCCACAATGTTGTTTTTTATGGTTTTAATACCATCTGTTTATGCTGACGTTACAGCATCTCCGAATGCTCTATATCTAAAGGGGGGTAAAGGTGATACAGTTTCGGGGACGGTAAAGATGGTTCCGGATAATCCAGATTTATACATTTTTTCTTTAGATGCCTTTTTAAAAGGTGAAGGTCGGGTGGTTGCAAATGAAAATGATAGCACGGTTGAATATACTTACGTTATTCCAAATAATATTTCAGAAGAAGAGCTCTATGCTGAAATATCTGTTGACATAGGTTATTCTGACGGTAGCAAAGAGTATGAGAAAAGTTTAAGTATACCCGTATATATAGAGATAGAGTATCCAGATATGACTGTAATTCCTCCTTCCTTAAATCTGAAAGGGTATCCGGGCCAGGAAGTGTCCGGCAGTGTGAGTATATCAGGTGGACAGTCTCCATACGGGGCAAATGTCAGCGGACCGGGACAGGCCACGGTATCGAACAATACAGCGACCTACAGCTACAGTATACCCGCTGATGCATCCGAAGGTCAATTATCGGCACAGATGACAGTGTACGACAGTCTTGAGAATACAGTAACGGTTTCGGTGACCATAAGCGTTCAAGCGAATTTAGGAGTAAATCCGACATCTTTGAATTTATCAGGGTATCCGGGCCAGGAAGTGTCCGGCAGTGTGAGTATATCAGGCGGACAGTCTCCATACGGGGCAAATGTCAGCGGACCGGGACAGGCCACGGTATCGAACAATACAGCGACTTACAGCTACAGTATACCCGCTGATGCATCCGAAGGTCAATTATCGGCACAGATGGTCATAAGAGACAACTTAAAAAACTCTGAAACGGTGTCGGTAACCATAAATGTTAAGTCAAGCTTGAAAGCAGAGCCCTCTACAAAAAATCTTACGGGATATCCAGGACAAAAAACAGAGGGAAGCGTTACTATATCCGGAGGAGCACCTCCATATAGCGCAATTATCAGTGACGGCTCAGGAGAAGTCAAAGTTTCGGATAGTACTGTACTTTATAGTTTAAAAATTCCCAGCGATACTGACAGTGGTCAAAAATTTAAGGAATTAGTTGTTGTGACTGATGCTGAAGAAAATTCAATAAATGTCCGATTTGAGATAACCGTGATGGCATTTAAGCCGCTGACGGACACTCTTGACCTTACGCCCAACCAACGACAAGTAGCCGGGACAATTGAAAAGATTTCTCCCCTTTTAAATGAATTGGAGAATCCTACTCCGGAACAGGAACAGTTGACTCACCGTTTCAATGCACTTATCGAAAGTGTAGAAACTGATCCAAATAGCGTTAAAAATGCAATTTCGCAACTTACGCCTGATGAAGCCGGAACCCAGGCGATCCTTACTAACAGAACCGCGGTTCAACAATTGGGTAATGTAACAAATCGGTTAACTGCATTGCGAGCCGGGGCGACCGGTTTCGACATGAGCGGTCTGTCATTCGGAATTCCTGGAGAAAACTATTTAGCAGGACTTGCTACAGATATTGCGAGCGGAATCATAGGTACCTCAGACGATTCTGATGGAATTGAACTGATGAACGATCTGGGTGTATTTGTGACGGGTAGAGTCAGTTTTGGAAGCCAGGATAGTACCAGGAACCAAAACGGATTTGATTTCGATACCCTCGGCGTTACAGCGGGAATCGATTATCGTTTTTCAAAAGATCTGGTAATTGGAATTGCCGGAGGTTATGCAGATACCGGTGTTGATTACAGCAACAGCGGAGGAGATCTGGACATTGATTCGTGGAGTGCTTCATTTTACGGAAATTATTATATTTCGGAGAACTTATATGTGGACGCAATTTATAATTTCGGATGGAACGACTATGATCAGACCCGAAAAGTAAAGTATTCCCTTCAAAATGATATTCCGATAGCAACAAGGCAAAATTCCGACTATTCCGGTGATCAGTATTCAGTGAGTGCCGGTGCCGGCTACGAGTTTAATTTTAATGCCTTAAAACTGACTCTTAACGGTCGAATCAATTACATAGAACTGAAAGTTGATAGTTACCGGGAAAAAGATTCCAGCAATACCGGTTTAAATCTCTACATTCACGATCAGGATACGCATTCTTGTACAACAACCTTGGGACTAGATGCTTCCTATGTTTTAAACACGAATATCGGCGTAATGATACCGAAAATGGCAGTGGAATGGGAGCATGAATTCCAGGATGATAGTTTTTTTATAGAGGGCAGTTTCGTGAACGACCCAAATCCGGAAAATCCATCTGTTTTCTATATTGAAACAGACGATCCGAGTCGTGATTACTTTCGGTTAAGCCCCGGAATGTCAATGGTTTTTCCGCACGGCATAAACGGTTTCATCAATTTTGATTTCCTGGTCGGATACAGCAAATTTGAATCGTATAATCTTTCATTCGGTTTGAGATATGAATTTTAAAAAAATATAAGTTTTAACTAAAGTAATTGCGCCGCCCTTTTTATTATAGGGGGGTGCATTGTCTTTAATTTTTTGTAAGTCAAGCTACTTGATCGTCTTTTTTATGATTTTAGAAAATAAGTGGATTTAATTTGACACTTATGGGTTTTTGTCCTTCTTCGTCAATCTGTATCTGGGATTCCCATTCGTAATAATTACGTTTACTTAGTCGCAACTTATATTTCCCAAGAGGAACTTGAAGGTCTAATGGCGTTGATCCTTTTAATTCCCCGTTGAGAAAAACCTGGGCTCCTTCAGGATCACTTTTTAATTGTATAGTTGCATGAGATCTGGGAAACCACATATAAACAATGATACTGAAAACGGTAAGGATAATCAAAAATATCGGAATCAAGGATTTACGGAATTTTTTTTTGGTTGAGGGGGGCTTTATTGTGGTCTCTGTTTGTACGTTATTTTCAATGGATTTTAAAGCTTCTGAAAGTTCCTTTCCGGTAGAGAAACGATTTTCCGGATTTTTTTCCAAAGTCTTTAAAATGATAGCAGATAAGTTATTGGTTATTTTATCTTTTTGACTTTCAGAAATTATCTCTTCCTGACGTTTGGGAAATTCAGGGGTTTTTTCAGCGATTTCATGAAAAACCGATAAAAGACTTTTACCGGTAAACGGCCTTTTACCGGTGAACATTTCATATAAAATAACACCCAAAGAAAAAATGTCACTTCGACCATCGATGGGTTGCCCTCTAAGTTGTTCAGGAGAAATGTAGAAAGGTGTACCTAAAATTTCTCCCGCTTGGGTTAGTTCAGGAGCATTGGGATTTTCTATATGAGCGATGCCAAAATCAGTTATTTTGACTTGATCATCTATAGAAATAATAATATTTGAAGGTTTTATATCCCGATGAATGATTCCTTTGTTGTGTGCATAATTTAAAGCTTCGGCCATTTGCGTTCCGTATCGAACAATATCTTTGATTTCGAGCTTTTTTTGTTTTAGGATTTTATCAAAAGGGATTCCCTCGATAAACTCCTCAACAATAAATACAGTTCCATGATCATTTCCCACATCATACACCATAACGATGTTAGGATGAGAAAGCTGTCCAATTGCCATGGCCTCTTTTAAAAATCGCTTAACAAGAGCGTCATTTGTTACCCGGTCTTCACGAAGTACTTTTAAGGCGATTCTTCGATTAATCTTAGGATCATAGGCTTTATATACTACGCCCATAGCCCCTTTTCCCAACTCTTCAACTATCTGGTAACGCCCGTATTTCATTTGTATTTAATTTCCCGTCAAAGCCGCAAATATAATAACAGAAGCTACATCCCCCCTATATAAATAGTGCAAAATAAATTAAATTTTTTTTATTTACTAACTAATTATAGCGTGTTGAAATTGTCAAGGTGAATTTTGGTGAATTTAGAAAAAAATAAGGGTATTATAATTATTTAGCTAAAAGTCGATCACCATTATTCCCGGCAAGTTATATGCACAAGATCTTGATAATATTGTAACCTTTTTTCTTGACACAAACGCTATATTTCGGCATATATTTTAATTAAGAATCAATTTCCTATATCAATCTATGAATTATGCTCATCGTGTTTTATTCTTTAAAAATTTGAGACGAGGTATTTTGTGCTCCATTTCGACCTTGACGCATTATTAACTGAAATTGCTCCCGATGCCCCCTGCGGGGAGGATATTTCCTGCGATATCGAATTTTTGGAACTTGAACGACTGGCGCAGGGTACGGAAGAAACCCAGGTAGGGGATCATATACAGGAAAGCGAAGAACCTGATTGGAAAACAGTATATCAGCAAAGTCTCAAGTTGCTTGAACGTAGTCGGGATCTCAGACTGATACTCTATTTAACTGTCTCAAAACTCAGTCTGGACGGATTACCGGGATTTTACGAAGGGCTTGCTCTGTTACGGGGTGTTGTGGAACGTTATTGGGATCATTTATTTCCCCAATTGGATCCTGATGATGACAATGATCCAATGGAACGAATAAACATCATTGCATCTATCTCTCCGCCGCCATCGGTGATGAGCGATCAGGATGTCATGAAATTTATTCCCCGGTTAATGAAAGCACCTCTTTGTGAACCGGATGATGCTCGGCTGCCTCACCCATGCATGAGACATTTTCTGGTGGTATCGGGCGAAATTTCAGTACCTGAGGCTAAAGCAAATGAGTATCCATCGCAGCAGCTCATCGATGCCGCTTTTGAGCAGACCGACATACAGGCGTTACAAATTACCGATCAAATACTCCATGGATGCATTGAGCATCTTAATGCCTTGGATCATCTGTTAATTGACCATGTAGGGTCAGCAATGGCACCTAATTTCAACAGGCTTGAGCAACTGTTGAAGCAAATGCAGACGAAAACCGGTATGTATCTGGAGCGCAGGGGGTATGGTACGAATATCTCATTGCTCAAACAGACGCAAAATAAAATAAAAACGTATTTCAGCGGCAAACAATCCTCATCAGCGGAACCACGGTCGGATACCCCAAAAATAGAAGTTTCCCCGACTGAATCCTCACATCAAAAATTATCCGGTCAGATAACAACGAACCAGGACGTCCATAAAGCTTTGGATATGATTATCACCTATTATGAGCAGAATGAACCGTCCAGCCCGGTTCCTTTACTGCTCAAGCGCGCCAAACGTCTGGTGGGCAAAACTTTCGTGGACATCATTCGCAACATTTCTCCGGATGCAATGACACAGGTAAAGATGGTAAGCGGGGAAGAAGAACCAACTGATAATTGATTAAACGGGTGTAAAAAAGTTCGAAGGTGACTTTGATACCTAAAAGATATATAGGAAGGGGGAGATGTCATGGTTAAGGGAAAAGCAAGCAGTCAAAAATTTATTGCCCGCAACAGAGCCCCGAGGGTGCAAATAGAATACGATCTGGAAACCTATGGAGCCGAACAGAAAATCAATCTTCCGTTTATTATGGGGGTAATGGCTGATTTGTCCGGCAAACCGGAAGAGGCACTACCGGCTGTAGCGGACCGAAAATTTTTAGAAATCGATGTTGATAATTTTGATGAACGCATGAAAGCTGCAAAACCGAGAGTTGCCTTTCAGGTGCCTAACACATTGACTGGAGAAGGTAATCTCAATATTGATCTGACCTTTGAAAGCATAGATGACTTTTCACCGGCTGCAGTTGCCCAAAAAGTTGATGCGTTAAACAAGCTTCTCACAGCCCGAACGCAATTGGCCAATTTACTGACCTATATGGATGGCAAGGGGGGAGCGGAAGAGCTGGTTGCCCGGCTTCTGAATGATCCGGCACTCATGCAGGCATTGTCT
>JAGYNR010000190.1 GCA_018399715.1 Desulfobacterales bacterium
TGGTTAAAATTTTCGTCTTCCTTGATCTTAACGAAAAATCCTGCTTTTCGTTCGGGCACTAAATATAGAATATTACAATAATTTGTTTAAAATCATAGCATAAAAGATTGCAGGAGCAGCATATGAACAAGCTTTGGCCATATAGTGAAGCAGAGGATATCATCAATTATTACGGAGACGACCTTCCTTCCCCCATTACCCTGGAAACCGGGTTTGGTCCCTCCGGGCCGCCGCACATGGGAACTTTCGGAGAAATCGCCCGAACCATGTTTGTTCAATATGCGCTTGAAGACTTAGGCTATAGGACCGAAATTATATCTTTTTCTGATGACATGGATGGCCTGAGAAAAGTGCCCTCAGGATTTCCTGCGTCTTTGCAAAAATTTTTGGGACAGCCGATTTCCAGGGTGCCTGATCCTTTTGGGTGTCATGAATCATATTCGGCTCACATGAACGCCCAGTTGGCGGACATGGTTAACATGGCCGGCGCAACGGTTCATTTTAAATATTCCTCTGAGGAATATCAAAAAGGAACCTTTAACGAAGAGATTAAAATTATTTTAAACCATTTTGATGATCTCAGAAAAATTGTGGCCGCAGATTATGCCATTGAAAAACAAAGAACCTGGTTTCCATTTTTTGTAATTTGTGAAAAATGCGGCAATATATATACACCCCGGATCATTGATGTCGATGCAGATAAAGCTGAAATTAAATATTCCTGCGATCAGAAATTTGATACGGTTCAAGGTTGTGGCCACATAGGGGTTATATCTGCGCTAAATGGTCATGGAAAACTGCCGTGGAAAATCGACTGGGCTGCCAGATGGCATGCCCTGAACATAAACTATGAAATCTACGGCAAGGACTTGATTCCTTCAGCCAATATCAGCGATCGGATTTGCACGGATATTTTTAAATGGAAACCCCCCAAACACATGTTCTACGAACTGTTTTTGGATGAAGAGGGACTGAAAATTTCCAAATCCAAAGGGGAAGCTATCAACCCTAAAGAATGGCTCAAATACGGCAATATCGAATCTTTATACTATTTGTTTTTTAATAAGCCCCAAAGTGCAAAACGGATATCGATTAAAAGGCTTCCCAAATACCTTCAGGAGCTCCAGAGAATCGAACAGGATTATTATGCCAGGAAAGAAAAAGGAGAGCTGAGCAACGAAAAAACAATTTATCATTTTTTGACGAACTTTTCTCCCCCTGAGCATATGCCTGAAAGAATTGATTTTTCATTTCTGGTGGATCTGGTCTCGGCTTTGGGTATCCGGGAAATTCCGATTATCAGACAGTATGTTCTCAAAAATAACAATTCTGATCCGGATATGGACCTGATCGATGCTGAAATCGAAAAGGCTCTGAATTTTTATCATGATCACCTGAAAGGCGATGAAAAGGAAATTACCCCGGATGATATTGAATTTGGATTTAACGTCCTTGATGATTTTGCCCGGTTTTTAATGATTTCTGAGTGGTCCGGGGAAGATATTCATAAAAAAATTTATGAAATCGCCAATTCTTATGCCGTTGAAGTAAGACATCTTTTCAGAACCCTTTATCTGATTCTTTTAAAACAGGAACGGGGGCCGCGCCTTGGCAATTTTGTAAAGGTGCTCGGCCAAACCTATGTGGCCAACGAAATAACCAAAAAGATAATGAAACTGGAAATGCAAACAGAAATCGCAGCTCTTCGGAAGGAAGTTGAAAACAATTATCAAATGATGATGGCCAAACTGGAACAAATTTCCACGGGTGAATCCATTAAACCGGATGCTGCTAGGGAATCCGCGACAGACTCAGATGAGGAAAACCGAATCAGAACTTTTCATGAAAGCAGATCGGTGCCCTCGAAAAAACTTTTCTTAACAGATCCGTATTTAAGTCAATTCGATGCTGTGGTGACAATGGTTGACGGCGTTAAGGTATCACTGGATCGAACGTGTTTTTTTTCTGCCAGCGGCCGTCAGGTTGGAGATACGGGAGAGATCGCATCCGTTAAAGTGATCGATACCCAGTATGGTGAACGCGATATTGTTCATCTTCTCGAAAAAGAACCGGATTTCAAGGTTGGAGATACGATTACCGCAAGTATCGATTGGCAGAGAAGATATGCGATCATGAAACTTCATTTTGCCAGTCATGTGATGGAACATTTTTTATTCGAAACGTTGGGTCCGCTGACCAGAGATCGGGCATTTGTCAATGAAAAATATGCCAGAATGACCTATGAATATGACAATAAACTTCCGCCGGAGAAACTCACAGAAGTTGAGACAAAAACAAATACATTTATCAGCCGCAATCTTGAAATCAGACAAAAAAAACATGGCAAATATTCGGAATATACGTATTTGATGTGTGGTGAGATAACCGACCCCTGCAGCGGAATACACCCTAAAAATACCCAGGAGATCGGCAATATCAAGCTAAAAAGAAAAAGCGGTGGAAGAGGAAAAGAAATGGTGATGGTTTATCTTTCTTAACTTTTTTGGTTACGGCCTGGGGTGATGAAAATAGCTCGAAATTGGTCTGAAATTTTAGCTGAATTTTTGTTCCGAAAAAAGGTTTCAGGTTTCAATATGGGTGCCACGGGCTAAGGCGTTAGCCTTGCCC
>JAGYNR010000191.1 GCA_018399715.1 Desulfobacterales bacterium
TTACTAAAAAGTAATATGGCTCATAATGCATTATTTTCAGGGTGCTGGATATTTCCGGTTTCTTACCAATCAAAATAAAAATAAGCAAACTGGTTATCAAAAAATGATCAAGTATGCCATTTATTGGTTTGTAACCAATTGATATAATACAATCCAACCGTTCTTTGGGGTCATAGGAAAAATATGTAAAAAAGTTCCCTACGAAATATAATTTTAGGTTTATTTTCTATTGTGCCTTGCAGACATACGAAAAATTTCGGACTATCCGGCAGGATTATTTCTATCTTGAACGCTTAGTTCCAACGGTAGCCAATTGTAAACAAATATCTTTCGTCTACCCTGTCAGTGCCCGGTGCAGGAGTGTTGTGCCAATCCCAATTATATTGAAATGTGGTGTTAAAACTGTTCCCCAGGGGAATCCTTAATCCGGTTCTGGTTCTAACCAATAGGTCCTCCGTGTCCTCCAGACCTATGGTGCCTTCGTGATGATGGAAAAACTGAATGAACTTATTGAAAAAATACTGATCATAATCCACATTCCAGATTCCGGCCGAGTAGTTGTTGTCCTCACCGGAAATACTGTAATCTTCATTGACGTATGCAATGCCGCCCTGAACGGACAAATTTCTTAGTTCCTCTTCAAAAAACTGATATCCGGAACCTGCACCGATGATAGTCCTGAGGTTTAAATCTTTGAAATCATCTTGTTCAAAATTTGCTTTGGTGTACAAGTACCATTTTTGGGTCAAAAAGTGATCATAACTGGTATATAAAAACCAGTTATCGGCAGTTTCTTCTCCTGATTCTTCTTCTCGGTTTACTTCACCGCCAACAGTATACCTATTTTTTTGGGTCCGGGCCACTAATTCGCCGTCCAGATAATAGGCATCTGTGTCCGTATTTCCTTTATGGACATCAATACCAGCATTTACCCGACCTTTAAATTTTACGGACGGTTCGGAAGGCGGGTTGATAAATTCCACCTGGCTGATTGAAAACCGAAGCGGCTCCATTAGATTTTCGGTTTCAAGCGTTAGTTCTTCGGTTTCTGTCTTTTTTAAAATTCCCCGTCCAGCAGTTTTGTCTTCCAGCACCACATGAACAATCGAATCTGTTTCAATGGATGTCACCTGATCCCACTGAATGATAATCTGTCCGGCATAAGGTGTCTCTATGGTGAGAGTGTGGTTCTTCATCCCTATGATCTGACCGCTAATCCGATCACCGTTTTTTATCAGAACCTCATCGGCAAACGTTGAACCACAAAACGTTATTGTCAATAGAAAACCGACGATGGCAATCTTTATTTTATAAAGTTTTTTGATTACATGGATAAATTCATAATCATCAAGCCTCATTTGTTCTCCTTATTATCTTGATTAATTTCAGCCCGAATTTTGGGGAGACTTGCCGGATAATTGGTTTGCAGGAAGTTAATCAGTTTTTCCCGGACCTCACATCGAAGGTCCCAAGCCAGAGGAGCCGTTTTCGCACTCATCAGTGCCCGAAGTTCCATTGTCTGTTCCGTGGTATTGGTCACCTGGAGCACCCATGTTTTGCCGTCCCATAAATCTGAATTTTTCAAGATTCGCAACAATTCCGCCCGGATTACATCTACCGGAGTCGAGTAATCCACATAGATAAAAACAGATCCGATAATGTTGGCAGAAACTCTGGTCCAGTTTTGAAAAGGTTTTTCCGTAAAGTAAGTCAAAGGAACAATTAATCTTCTCAAATCCCATAACCTCAATACCGCATAAGTGGAAGTTATCTCTTCAACCCACCCCCACTCATTTTCTACAATAAGCACATCATCTATTCTGATTGGTTGTGTAATCGCAATTTGAATTCCCACCAGCAGGTTGGAAATAGAACGTTGTGCAGCCAAGCCTATGACAATACCCGCAATCCCGGCCGAAGCCAATATTCCTGTTCCGAACTGACGCACTTTTTCAAACATCATTAACATCGAACCTGCAGCTATCACAAGAACTATAACGACAATAACTTTTTTCAGATATCGAATCTGTGTATGAATTTTCCTGGCTTCCAGGTTGTCTGTGACATCAATCTTGTAAAAACTCAGTACCACTGATTCAACCAGATCAGCTAACCGTAAAAACAACCACGAAGTGGTACCAATAATCAAAAAGCTGAGCCCGTTCTTCAAAAAACCAGAAAGTTCCTGCGAGATAGACAAAAGAGGAAGAGCCAATCGCATAAAAATGATAGGTATCAGAAGGTTGACAGGTCCACTGCAGCATTTGGCCAAAGATGCTATGTTAACTCTACTTCCCTTTTTAACCAGTACCCGGCTAAAAACAAAAAATAAAAAGGACTTAACCAGAAGTCCTAAAACAATTGCGACTGCAAGAATTCCAAGCGATTGAAACAAAACCGGCCAGGACATAAATAAGCTTTTGATGTAAAAAAATATGCCTGGTATCATTTTTGTCCAAAATACAACATTTAAAATGTTTTTTTGATTGCGTGGCGAATTTCATTGTGAGGATTTTTTTATTTTGCAAAATAAAAATTGAAGGTCAAGAAAAAACTTTTCAGCAGAGAACTTTTCTTTTTCAGAGCAAAA
>JAGYNR010000192.1 GCA_018399715.1 Desulfobacterales bacterium
AAAATTTTCGTCTTCCTTGATCTTAACGAAAAATCCTGGTTTTCGTTCAGACACTATTTAATATGAGTTTTCCGGGCAATGAATTTAGCAAAATGCATGTCCGAAGTGTTAATATGATCGATCCACCAGTTTCTTAAAAACCAAAGCATGTCAGAGGACAACTTGGTGGGATCATTTTGGTATTCATCGATTAATTTTTTTAATTTCAGATTATAGCTTTGATGTTCTTTTACGTGAGATTGAAAAAAAGGATAATCATTTTCAACCATGTAGGCTTCCTCTGTCACAAAGTGATAACCGGCATATGCCAGCATCCTTGATAAAATAGTTAAAACAGCGGCTTCATTTGCACCATCCCGACGAGCATTAATAAGATCGTTTATTATAAAAAAAAATGTTTTATGTTGCTCATCGATTTCACGATTGTTTACGGAAAGTTTTTTGCTCCACGTAAGTTTTTCAACCATATGTTTCCTCCATTCAAGTTCATTGGGGTTAAAAATTTGTAGAAAACAGCCATTTTAAGTTCCAATGTTCCTGATCAACAAGCAAGCAGATTTTGTACCAAAAATTATTATAAATCAATAATTACTTGAGTTTTCAGAAAGAGGGCTTGGGAACATCTAAACGATAATAGGACAATTGGATGGCTCAAGCTAAATTTTCCGAAAATAGAGGACAATATTTCGATTTTTTAAGACATTGGAAAAATTGCGGTAAATATCAGCTTTTCCCCTAAATTACATTTTTATTGAATATAACATTTTTGTCAGGTTCAACGTTATGACATAACCGTCGGATCTGTCCACTGCGCCAAACTCCCATAAGGCTCTCAGCGAAATTCCAAGCCCCGGGCCGGGCAGAAACATTTTGATTTCCGGGCCGATAGCCCATACACGGTCATGGACGTTTTTATCCCAACTTACATCCGAACCGCTGTCATCGGTCACCTGCCATTGACAGTAACCGGCCAGTCCGATCTCCCGGTTTTTGGGCAATGTCTTGCCAATGCCCCATTCAAAATGAAAATCATTTCCCGGTTTAATATCAGATGCGCTTTTTTTGCTGTGAATTTCATATCTGGCAAGAATTGAAGCTGACCAGGTTTTCCGCGTATCAAAATAACAGGTTCCCCCGAGTGTCACCATTTCGGTCCAGAAATCTTTCCCCGGTGAAGCTGCCTTATTTTTGTCATACTTTCCCACCGGCAGATAAGCCGCCAGCCCGAAACAAGCATCATACCAGTCGCCATGCCAGGACAGCGCAAGCGGTTCAACACAGATATCGCCCAGGGCGATGTCATTATCGCTGATACCGGCAGCCGTTACTTCAATATCCGTGTAAACAAAGGGGATGGTTGTATCCATTATATAATCTGCGTTTAATATTTTAACCGGAGTAACCCAGATAATCCGATGAGCATTCGCAAAAACCGATATGTCAAAATGTATGTCACGCTTGTTGCCATTTTTATCGTTCAGATCATCCGCATGATAAAACAGGTTATACATGATATAATACAATCCAGGACCTGGTATGGTCGCCGCTTTGATTCCTTCCAGCCCGTTTGCATAATGACCGGTTTCACCGGTATGAGCGGTTTCCGGTGAAATAAATACTATCGTTAGAAAAATTAGCAGTATCCCTAAAAATCGTCGCATGGTATGATTTTTTGATTCCACTGGTCACCTCAACCCAGGCTCTCTACCATCAAAGAGAGTTCTCTGAGGTTTTATTGTCATTGTTTCAAGTATCGTAGCGCACGATTTCCCCCTTGAGGGGGGATTTTGACTCATTTAACGTTTCCATCCGCCCAGGTTAAATCTTTTCAACCAGGGCTTTAAGTTTTTCCTTTCCTGTATGCGGATGTCGATTCTGGACTTGTACCCACTGCCACAATTGATGCATTGCCTGGCCGGAATCGATTATTTCACGAGCTTTTTCCACCCCCGCCGCTAACGTATTCACCTGCCTGGTTACATAGAAAACAGGTGCGGTATTTAAACAAATGGTTTCATATAGCGGGCCGTTGTCCATGCCGGTAAACAGCCTCAAAAGTCTGAGAGCTTCTTTTTCCGGATCGTTTTCTGCTGCAATATCTTTTAATGTGACAGGATGTTTTAATCCCATAGCACCGGGGTCAACAGTATAATTCACGATATTGCCGTCCGGTTCCAACTCTGCCACATAACTTTTTCCCACCGGAGACAACTCGTCGATCCCGTTGCTTCCGTTTCCGGATGTGCCATAAAACACCAGTGCCCGTTTAAAGCCGATTTGTTTCATGGTCTCGATGACCGGCAAAACCATTTCTTGGGCATAAACTCCCCGTACACCGTATGCCGGTTTTACCGGATTGGCCAAAGATGCCGCCATATTAAGAATACTGCCAAAACTTATCTGGGATAGGATTCTAAACAATGCCTGCGGGTGAGTATGGGAATTTGTTCCGTTAAAAAGTCCGATTTTGGTTTTTTCAATACTTTCCTTCACGATGCAAGGGGGACACTCGACATCAACGCCAAGCATTTCACACAGATCCACGGTTCCGCACAGGGAAGTAATGCCCCTGGCACC
>JAGYNR010000193.1 GCA_018399715.1 Desulfobacterales bacterium
AAGTCGAGAGTCTGGTTTAGAAAGTTCGCTGACAAGGCTTGCGTAGCCCGAAAAATGTGAGTTTACTATTCGTAAATGATCATTTTGAGGGCAAGCATAACGCAGTCAGCGGACTTTATGGACAGACTCTAATTAACCTTCAAACGTTCACAATCATACGCAGAACGTTAATTGCTGTTTTTTCATAAGTTTGGTTTAGTTAGGTTTAGTTTTAATCCCGGGGCAGAGGTCCCGGGATTTTTCTTAAATTTCGGACCAAACAAAAAAAATCCGGCTTTCATCAAACCGGATTATTTTTTTTCGTTTACACTTGGTTGGGAACCACATACGGGTTTCGATAATTCCGTGTAAGCATCATATCGGCTTCGGGATCGTTGGCAAATTTTTCATAGTTTCCATTGAAGGAAAGTTCTCTTCGAAGCTTGTATGAGATATTGGCCAGCAGAGGCAGCGCGGAGGAGTAAAATCCCTCGCGAATATCACAATTTAGATCATAATTGTTCCCCGAACGAATGGTGTCGATAAAGTTGGCATAGTGCTCGGTTCCTCCGGGAGGTGCCAGGAAAGTCGGGTCCTGGGGAACTTCTGACTTTTCTTTTTCCGAAGTGGCGAAAGGCTCTTTTTCCCGTTTGCGGAAGGCTTTCCATGTGCTTCCGTTCAGTTCAAGATACCCTTCGGTACCATAGAACATATTGCCGATTTTTATGTCAAGACTGGACTCTCCGTGTGTATACCGTCCGCGGGTTTCAAATTCAAGTACTTTCCCGTCGTCGTAAGTAAAGAGCGAAGTCTGGGTATTTGGTGTTTCCTGTGAACACTCTTTGGGACTGATGCCATAGATTCCTCCGGTGCTGTAAATCTTCAGAGGATGCTCATTTTTATTCAATCCCCATCGGGCAATATCGAACTGGTGTGGTCCCTGGTTGCCGGTATCTCCATTCCCGGTATCCCAATGCCAGTGCCAGTTATAGTGTCCTTTCTTTTCGTTATAGGGCCTGTAACCGGCGGGTCCCAGCCACATGTCGTAATGAAGCGATTCAGGCGGCATGCTGTCGGGCGCAATACCGAAAGAGTCACGGGGTTTGTAACAAAGACCTTTGGACATGTAAACATCTCCGATTCCTCCGTCGTGCAGAAATTTCATGGCTTCCATTACGTTGGCAATGGAACGGTTTTGAAATCCAACCTGTACGCGTACGTTATACTTGCGGGCGGCTTCAATCATTTTGCGGCCCTCAAAAACATTGTGACTCGCCGGTTTTTCAACATATACATGTTTGCCTGCCTGACAAGCCCAGATCGTTCCGAGTGCATGCCAGTGATTGGGCACGGCAAATGATACTGCATCTATTTCCGGGTCATCGAACACGCGACGCATGTCCCAGACAGTAACCGGTTTTTTCCCCATCGTTTCTTCTACATGCTTCGAACGATCAGCATAAAATGATTCATCTACATCGCACAGGGTCTTTAAGAAAACATTGCGGTTTTCTTTTAATGAGCACCAGTTCCTGATGTGGGTGTTGCCCTGTCCCCGAATGCCGATAACTGCCATGGTAATCCTTTCATTGGCTCCGATGACGGAACCATACGATTTGGCGCTGAGTCCCAGCCCGCCCATAGCGATGCCTGCAGTTCCGACCAGACTTGTTTTAAGAAAATCTCTTCGTTGTGTCATGCTTAAATGATTTTTTTGATTTAAATTATTGGTGTACAATTTATAAAAATGTATCTTATTCAGGAAATGATTCTTGCTATTAAATCGGCAAAAATTTAATTTCCCCATACAATCAACTTTTCTGTTATGGAAATAGTAGCAATATTATACATGTTATTCTCTTCTGTGGCATCTGACTCATAGGCAATTGACTGAACCTGCAGGATGATCCGGTCACCGGGGGTAACCATCGAAAACCAGTTTCCTGTTCCCTGTGAGATATACGATTCTTCCGATTCCGGCAGGATCATTTGACTAATAAACAGCAAATCCCTCTCGTTGTCGAGTAATTTTAACACAATCCCATCGGCATCGGCATACTGATCCCATTGGACCCTCAGTGCATTGTTGATAGGGAAATATACCAGCGAGGCGATCGCCGGAATATCGAGTTCTACTTTCTCGAGGAAATCGGTTTGCCGGATGATTACTCCGTCCCTCGTGATCACTTCAAAATGGTAGTCGCTCTCTATGGGCCACATGGTCGTGTAATCTTCATCCTCCGGATCCTTAAAAAATGAAGAGACTGACAACGTATCGGCTTTCAGTTCAAAGGGGGAACCAATACCAGGTGACGGAGTGACCGTTACCGATGCTAACCCTGTATTTGCATAGGCATAAAAGGCTTTGCCAACCTTTATTTCATTACCGATTTTTTTTTTGATTACATAGGCATCTGCGTGTGCTTCTACTTCCGCCTCTCCGTCATCTTTATTGCAGGCAGTGAAAAGCAGGGGCAGGGCCAAAATGAATATTATTTTTTTATTAATCCGACTCATCAATTTCGTTGCTTCATATGATT
>JAGYNR010000194.1 GCA_018399715.1 Desulfobacterales bacterium
TTTTCCATTTATCAAGGCTGGCTCCATTTAAGCCTTGAAGGCTTTGGTTTATTTGGCGCGATCCTGCTTTTTATCACTGTCTTTTTTATTATTTTCGGCCTGATGCGAGGTTACGGATTGCATTTAGCTAATGCGTTGGCAATTGGCTTTGCGCTTTTCTATATATCATTGTGGGCAATCAGCCCCAATATCCTGCATACACTGGATAATATCTTTCCCCTCGGAAACACGATACTGGCTCTATTTTTTTTGGTTTCGATATTTAAGGTCATCGCAGCGTTTTTTAAACATTCAAGCCGGACGCCTGCACAAACAGCCAAAGAACTTCAAGATTTTGATAAAGCATCGATAGGTGATAAAGAAATTGATCGGGAAATAGATGAAGACAAGAAAGAAGGAAAGATGCTGAAAGGAAAAACAATAAGATTTACAAAAATTGAAATCAGGTCGGTTGAGAATATAGAGGCTTGTCTCAAAAAAATAATTGAGGTGATCAAAGAAAGGGGTAACTCGCTATCCCGCGAGGATGTGTCCGCACTAACGCAGTATCTGAAGAAGATTACGAAAAATGAAGGAATCCTTAAAAAAAGCCTATGGTTCATTAAGAAGCATTTAAACGGCTATCAATCAATGCATCGCAAAGACATTTCAGAACTGAAAAACCGTTTACAGAAAACGAACAGTCAGAAACAGCAGGCAGTCATCAAAAAAGAAATCATTTATCAAAAAAAAATGCTTGAGATAATTGATTTTTTGGAAAGCTATGAAGCCAAAATTATTTGGTTCACGGATCGGTTTAATCAGCTAATTGGCGCTGCAATGCAGAGGCTCAAAAGCCATTATCCGAATGATGCACTCGCTTTTTTGATGCAAGCCGACAAGGAATTATCTGGCATGAAGCAGATATTTGTAAAACAGAAAGAGTTTGAAAAGTTTCTTTTAAAACTGAATAAGAAAAATCTGTCTAATCTGAAAAAAGAGAAGGATCCAAAATAATACGGTTACCATCAAATTTGCTCCGCCAAATATCGGTCATGGTAAGTTTTCTGTTTCTCCAGGGTTCTGCAATAACCTGTAAGCCATATCTTTTTATATAAATATCGTCGATTTGCGTCATACTGATTTCATTAAGATTAAAGTATTTAAAGTTTTCGGTGTGAAATGGCTATGTTGGGACAAAGGGTGGAAGCTGCCTCCACCCTTTATCATGTTTAAGATCCACAATCAGAGCAAATAATCTTAGGCTCTTTACCATTTAAGATGGTGATGTCATTTCCCAGAAAGTAACCAAAGGTGATATGATGGCCGCAGTCTAATGTATATTTCTTGCCGTTTAAACTGGCTATCACCGCTTTTAACTCCTCCACCGGTCTGTATTGGGCTTTTTCTTTCTCAGTCATTGGGGACCTCCATACTAAAAAAGCCCCCTGGCCTGAGACCAGGAGGCTTGGTTGTGATTTATGGGTCGTAAGTGATCAGTTCATGAGGATCCGTCGCCGGGGAAGTTCCATTAGCTCCTCAAGCCCCTGCTCGATGGTTTCCATGCCGGATCGGATATCTTCCTTGAGGGTTTCATTAGACCGGATGGATTCGGCGGAATGGCCGCTTAAAAGGCTTTGGGCGTGCTCCACGAGTTCAGAAAGAGCCGTGTCATTGAAGATATTCCGCTGTTTAAAAGTTTCAAAATACTCGTAGAAGTTATTGACCGTGCCGTTTTTAAAGATTTTCTGCTTGCCGGCAGGATCTTTTTCAAACCGGTCGGTGATCCGGGTAACGAGATTGGCAAACTCCTCGCGAAGGGCTTGAATCCCCATCTCCCGGGCTTCTTCCATGGTCTGGATAAATTTTTCCTTCTCCCGCTCATAGACTTCCGGGGCCAGGAGCCGGGTATTGCCATTGGGCACATCCAGTGTGACAAACCGCCAGGCAAAGGAGAATCGGGTGTTTATGTCAGCTGGATAATCCGTGTCATTAAAAAGCGCACCCAAATGAATCCGGGCCATCTCACGGAGTTGGTGATACTCGGCCTGGAAGTCTTCCACCTTTTCAGAAAAGCTCGATTTGAATCGGTTTAGTTCTTCATCGATGGTAGTGATCATCTCTTTTGGGACAAACACCATAGTTGGGATGGGAAACGGCAGACTCACCCGGTCCAAATAGGATCGGGCGGCGTTTACAATTTTCCGGATGGGTTTTAGGGCATCGGGATCGACCAGTTTTTTATTGGCGGTCAACCACTCCGGGGCAGCACCCATTTTCGCGGTATGCGAGGATTGGATCTTTCGGGTAGCGCCCCAGACGCTTGCCGAGAGCTGCACCAAGCAGCCTTTTTCAAATAGGGTATGCATAAGTATCTCCTTTCTACCTACCCGCACAAGGGCAGGTGCTTTTTGATGTGGGTGTTGTTCTTGTTGTAATAGGCCGGGGTGAGCTGCCGGGCGGTTTCTTTTCCCAAAACATCTTTTAAGAATTGGGATTCAGCAAGGCAGCTTT
>JAGYNR010000195.1 GCA_018399715.1 Desulfobacterales bacterium
GGGATGTCTTCATTATAACGTAACGGATAATTTCCAACATTAAGGCGTTTAACGCTACGATAGTGCCTGACGAAAACTGTCTTATTTGCCAATATCTGCGTCAGACTCAAACTTTAAGCCTCGAAATACTCAATGTATGTCTGTGGTTAAAATTTTCGTCTTCCTTGATCTTAACGAAAAATCCTGGTTTTCGTTCGGGCACTACGATAGTCTTCTGTGTCATTGTTTTCAGTATAACGTTTTTGGATCGCCTTCAGAATATCGATTTTTGAAAAGAAAATTTCCATCAGTTCCGGGTCAAAATGTTTGCCGCTCTTGTTTTCCATGGTAGACAAAATTTTGGGTTCATCCCATGCCTTCTTGTAAACACGTTCGGTAGAAAGGGCGTCATAGACATCTGCTATAGCCACAATTCTCCCGTAAATTGGAATTTCCTCCTTTTTTTTGCCTCGTGTAATTCCATTTTTGACTTCGTAGCCGGGAAGCGGTTTGCCGGTTATCACATTGATATGTCCCGGGTATCCCAAGCCATCCCATCGTTCATGATGGTTCAGCGCTACCTCACGTGCGGCTTTGTCAAAATCCGACTCAGCATCTGCAAATAATCCGGCGCCCAGTATCGTGTGTTTTTTCATGTCTTCAAATTCGTTGGAATCCAGAGGGCCTGGCTTTTTCAGGATCAGATCGGATATGGCTACTTTACCAACATCATGAAGCATAGCTGCCATCCGAAGAATATCTTTGTTTTTATGAATCGTTTTTTCATCAATTCCCCGGTTTCGGGCCCATTGCTCATAAATTTCTACAGAATAACCGGCAACCCGATTTACATGAGGTCCGGTCTCTTTCGGATCTCGCAACTCAGCTATCTTCACCATTCTAAGAAAAATGGAGCGGGTCATCTGTGCCCGCTCCAAGGCTACGGAAGCAACACCGGCAAAATGGTGCATCACCTGTTCATCATTTTTAGAAAAAGATACAATGTTTTTATGTTCATCCTGAGCATTGATGACCTGTAGAATTCCTAAAATGCTGTTGTTTGAGGTTTTCAAGGGGATAGTCAGCACTGAACGGGTTTTATACTCGGAGGTAATGTCAAATTGCCTGTTGAATTGATAAGGGCTCGCCGGATCAATTTTGTAAACATCGGCAATATTGAGGGAACGTCCGGTCAGCGCCACATACCCGGCAATGCTGTATTTATCGATAGGAATTTTAAAGGTGGAATAAATCAGTTTTTCCCCTTTGCTCAAGCGTTGGCAAAGGGTATTGTTTTGAGTATAAGAAAAATGCAGTTGATTGCCGGATCGAATATAGATAGAGCCGG
Source organism: Desulfobacterales bacterium (assembly GCA_018399715.1). Classification (GTDB taxonomy): domain Bacteria; phylum Desulfobacterota; class Desulfobacteria; order Desulfobacterales; family SKZT01; genus M55B149. The sequence goes on from JAGYNR010000195.1 coordinate 1,328, forward strand.
CGTCGGCGTTTGCAAACCGACGTGCACGGGTAAGCACCTGTTCCAACAGTATATCCAAATCATGTGTTTGATTCAGCTCTATCCCCAGCAACGTTAATGCCTTCAGTTTTTCACTTTCGGTAAGCATCTTCTTGCCTGATACGGAAAAAATTGTGTGTCTTTAATTTCATAAAATAACATAATTTTTATCATTTTAATATATATTCTGAAAAGAATTTTTCCTGCTGTTGACAAATCAAAGCTGAAAATAGTAATCAGTGTTTATAGAAGGAAAATGAGGTAAGACCAAAGCGTTGTAAGGTATAAGCATAAAGAATTTATCATCATGAAAATTGCCAGCTTTAATGCTAACGGAATTCGGCCAAGAACTGAAATTATCTTAAATTGGCTTAATAAAAATTCTCCGGATATCCTGTGCATTCAGGAGACAAAGGTTCAAGATCCTGATTTTCCATCTAAACCTTTTGAAGAAGCTGGTTACCGTGCGGTTTATTGGGGGCAAAAAACCTATAATGGCATGGCGACGCTAAGTCTTATCGAACCACAAAATGTTCGGTTTGGGTTTGGAGACGGTCTGGAAGATAACGAAGCACGTATCATTGCTGCTGAAGTTAATGATGTTGTAATCGTTAATACATATGTTCCCCAGGGTCAGAAGCCGGATTCAGAAAAGTTTCGCTATAAGCTGGAATGGTTTGGACGCCTGTTGAACTATTTTCAAAAAAATTTCTCACCCGATATGCCGTTGATTTGGCTTGGAGATTTAAATGTTGCACCTTCCCATCTTGATGTATATGATCCGGAGCGACTTTATGGCAGTGTTTGCTATCATCCGGATGAACATTCGGCATTGACTATGGTAATGGCAAGTTTTGGCTTTACGGATATCTATCGAAAACATAAACCCAATGAAAAAGCATATACGTTTTGGGACTACCGAATCCCCAATGCTGTCAAGAGAGGGCTGGGATGGCGAATTGATCATATTCTGGCGACCCGCCCGATGGCCGAAAAATCAGTTAAATCATGGATTGATGTAGAACCCCGGCTCTCACCGAAACCGTCTGATCATACCTTTTTGGTTGCCGAGTTTCAAGAACACAACTGATGAAAATCATAATAAAAAATAAAGCTAAGAATGAAAGCTCTCCAACTGACAAAG
>JAGYNR010000196.1 GCA_018399715.1 Desulfobacterales bacterium
TCTCGAATACTTTAATTTCCCCTTCAGACAACATGGCTTTGAAAATTTCATTTTTCCGGTTTCCCAAACCGCAGATGGTTTCAACACCCGGAGAATCCTCCGGATCTCCATAGGGAATTTCGATACCCCTGGATGTTAAAAAGTCCTTTACCCCGTCATATCTGGGCTTGCCATCCACATATTCCAAATAGTCGGATTTTTCATCAAACGGCGGATAGAATGTATTTTGTTGTTGTCCTTTTTTTTCCAAAAAAGCATCAAACATTTTTTTCCACGATGCGGCATGGAGTTCAGCAGTATCGGTTACAACACCGTCCAGATCGAATATCATCGCCTCGAACGCATCATAGGATATCTTTATGACTTCACATCCCTTCATAGTTGCCTGACTCCTCTATCTTTTTTCTTTAGCAGTGAGCAGTAAAAAGTTAGGTTTAATTTACTACTATAATCCATGCCGGCCATACAGAAAATACAGTCTATACTGTATTTTGTGAGGGGGACGACGGAAGCTTTTTAGGTCCATAAAGTTTATTTATATATTGTTTTGCAGCCTGGTCCCAGGTAAAGCGGCTATTTGCCGCATTGCTGCAAATCCGGTTCCATTTCACAGCATCCGTTAGTTTTATATGAACCGCCCCCGTAACGGTTTTGACCATGGCATCCACCTGCTCTTTCAGGGTCTTTCCCTCAAAGGAAAAACCGTTTTTCCCGTTTTCAACCGTGTCTTTTAATCCGCCTACCCGGTTGACCACACACGGCTGCCCTTCCCGCATGGCGAGCATTTGGCTGATTCCGCAGGGTTCATAGCTGCTGGGCATCAAAAACAGATCGGCACCCGAGTAAAGCGCACGGGCACAACGATCTGAATAACCCTTCATAAACACCATGTTTTCATGACACGAACTGATTTGGGACAAAAAGGTTTCAAAGACTGGGTCACCACTTCCCAGTAAAAAGAAACATCCCTTGTCTCCCAAGGCATCCAAAATGGCTTCCAGGCCGGATTTACCATCGGAACCAGCCGACATGAACAACAGCGTCTTCTGCTCCACAGCCCGACCGACAAAACTTAAAACAATGCCGGGCGCTTTGGCTTGGTTTCCAAATTCAAGCAGACGTGCATAAGTTATAAAATGAGCCGGATCCATGTCTTTTTTCATTCCGGCCCACCTGAGGACTTCTGTCTTAAAAAGGATAATCATTTCCGAAAATGTGCACCGGTTTCTTTTTCCGGAACCTTCATAGACACATCCATTGAGAATGCCTTCCAGGCGCCCTTGCTCATTGGCCTGTCTCAGGTCAGCATCGAGCCCTTCCCCGCCATAAAATTCCGGTTTACGGCTGGGCTGCTGGATTTCCATGGCATAGGAGGGAGAAACTGTGTGGACCTTATCACAAAGCCGTATCCCGGTGGCCATGGGATTGATGCAATCATGCCAGCGGGGATCCGCTATTTTTGCCCAATCGTAATTTGTTTCCGGAAACCAGGCTTCCAGAGAAGATAAATGTCCTCTTAACGGACGAACTCCCTGGAGACCAAGATTGTGTATGCTGAAAATTGTCGGTATGGACTTTAAGGCATTATAGTAAAATGAGAATTGTCTAAGAAAAGCAACCAATGCAGCGTGCCAGTCATGCAGGTGAATAAAATCTATTGTCCCTATCATTTTCTTGACGATTACCGATGCGGATGCTGCACAAAATAAAGCAAACCGGTTTGCATCTGTGGCAAAAGGCATCTCCGGGGGATCATCCGTATAAATTTTTGGTTGCTCTGAAGAAGATTCGAAACCGGCAAGCCACGGGTGATCAATTACCATATGACGCACGTTGGCACACCGGTTTTCCGGGAATATCTCAAGCAAATCAGCTTGTTGGGCTTCCCCCCGAAAAAAGAAATCAATACGATTTAACGAGGTGTTTTCAGGATTCATTTGATGCAAAAATCCGTGAGAAGGTGTCAAAATAGTGATCTGACAGCCTAATTTTGCCAACGCAGGCGGCAATTCAGCGATGACATCACCGATTCCACCGACCTTGCCCCCTTTGAGTGCTCCATTTTCTGCAGAAATATAAAGTATGTTCATCATGTTAGAAATGTCCTATAAAATTAATGTATTTTCACTTGATATATACGGGTATACAAGTATTGTAAACTATTTCATATTTTTATCATTATTATCAGTAACATGTGATTCAAAATTCTGATAACAATATATTGACTTAATGCTCTATAAATATCAATATTTTGTTTGCCGGTCAGCTAAATAACGATGTAGCGTTACTGTGTTTTCTTTGCAAATTTGAGCCTGACGCAGATATTGGTGAAAAAGACAGTTTTCGTTCAGGCACTATTTATACTTGATGATCAAGTTATATCAATAAACAGGGGTTTCAATGAGTAGTACCAGAAAAAGAGTGATTATTGAAAATGTGTCGCCTGAAATCGACTGCGGCCGTTTCCCGGCACAACGTGC
>JAGYNR010000197.1 GCA_018399715.1 Desulfobacterales bacterium
GGCACCCTTTTGGTTAAAATTGTGGTTGTAGGGTACGTTCAATGCATCAGCCAAAATTGAAATGCATCAAATGCATCCTAGCTTGATTACCCGTGAGTGTCTGGGAGGTATCCGGAATTGCATGGGCAAGCTTCGCTTGGCCCGTGGCACCCATTTGAGTAAAAGTACTTTCTGGAATTGGCAAATATTTTGGGCATTGGAGAAAAATCCTTTGGAAGGCAATGAAATTTCAGATAATGGGTGCCACGGGCCAAGGCGTTAGCCTTGCCCGTGAGTGCATGGCAGCTGTCCGGTTTTGCACGGGCAAGCTTCGCTTAGCCCATGGCACCCTTTTGGTTAAAATTGTGGTTGTAGGGTACGTTCAACGCACCAGCTAAAATTGTAATGTGTCAAATGCATTCTACCTTTTCACAGGCAGTTTCTCAAGAAAAGGTATTCCTATTTCACAGATTATTTCACCTTTACGGGGTCAAATGTACCTATTATGGGTATCTGCCGGAGGTTGTAAGCTTGTAAATCCTTTTAAACTCGGATATAAACCTTAAAATCGGCAACGCCGGTAGGGTTTAGATCACCATTGTTGTTCGGCATGTCCCAGAAGGGGTTGTTTTTACTTTTTAATGAATAATCTTGATCTTTATTGGTCTATATTTAACAGGAGAGAATGTGCAGACATTGTCTGACGAGGACCTGGTAAAATCCTGTTTATCCGGAAATCAGGCGCACGCAAAGCTGATCTACGAGCGATATAAACATTACGTGGCACGGATTATCCGGAATATGGAAAATGACCCGGAGGCCGTGGAAGAATTACTCCAGGAGACGTTTGTCAGGGCCTTTAACGGATTAAAATCTTTTAAGAAAAAGTCAACATTTAAAACCTGGATTACTAAAATTACTTTGAATACCACCCGAAATTTCATGAATCGTAAAAAGCGGCAGGGGAGGTATCCTAAATTTTCTTTAAATCATTTTAAGAATGAAGAACCATTAGAATTTGAATTGAAAGATGATACCGGAAATCCTCAGAAACACTTGTTGAACAAGGAAATGAAAACAGTTGTGGAAGCTGCAGTTGACCTGATGTCTGCAAAACACAAAGAAGTGCTTGTTCTCTGGAGTGAAGGGTTCTCATATGACCAAATCAGTGAAATTGCAAAAATATCCCCCAAAACTGTCGGCAGTCGTCTGCATTATGCCCGATGCCGATTACAGAAAATATTAACGCCTTATTTAAAAGGAAATTAAAATGACAACCCAATGTGGTGACATAACCTATCAATTCAGTGCATATCTGGATAATGAACTTTCCGAGGCGGAAAAAACCCGGATAGACGACCATTTAAAGTTTTGTCCGGCTTGTCGCCGTCGCCTCGATGCGCTTGAAAAATCCTCCGATTTGATTTCGGCGGTATTAACTACCCATCCAAAGGTCGATTTTGATAAGATATGGGGCAATATTGAGGGCAGGATCCATTGCCGTCCCACCATTTGCCAACATTTGTGCACCTGGATTTTTAAACCCGTATTCTGGATACCCGCGGGGGCAGTTGGTGCTGTTGTTTTGCTTCTTGCCCTGTACCTGCCGGTTCTTAAATCACCGGTTCCGGCACTGGTCAGTCGGGTAGAATTTGTTTCCAGCAAAACCGGAAATGTGATGGTGTTTCAGTCCGCAAAAACCCATCAGCCCATTATCTGGATTATGGATAAACCGCCAAAGGAAAAGCACTCATGAAATCCAATTGCCTGTTGCTGTTATTGTTGATGTCAGGTTCTCTGCTGACGGTCACTAGTCCGGCCATGGCACATTCAGGAATCATAGTGGATGTTGAGATGATCAACGCCTTTAAAAATGTATCGGAAGTGGACCCTGAATTATACGGATTTGCCGAGGAAGTGGGGCCTGTGCTGAATTTCAAAGGATTTAAGCTTCTCAAAAAAAGCCGGGTGCGCCTAAAAACTGATGAAACCAGGGGGCTGCTGTTATCAAATGACCGGCGGCTGTTACTGAAACTGGACGGTTTTGAAGCCGATCAGGCCCGCCTTCATCCCAAGATATTGAAAAATCAGGACGAAATTTTTGCCACTACCCTAATGATTGTTAACAACGGAAGCGCCATTATCGGTGGTCCGGAACTTGAAAATGGTGTCATGCTGCTTCGAATTCATGGGAAACTATATTAGTTACAGCTTATTGATGGAGGACGTCTGGGGTAATGAAAATTATCCCAAAATTATTTTGAGAGTTCTTGGCAAGTATTTCCCTAAAATTTAAAATTATTAGCCCTTAAGTTTACCCTTAAGCTTAGGTTATTGGGTGCCACGGGCCAAGGCGTTAGCCTTGCCCGTGAGTGTCTGGGAGGTGTTCGGTATACCGGTATTGGAGAAACATTCACTGTAAGGTAATAATATTTCAGGCTTTGGAAAGCAACGAAATTTCAGATAAAGGGTG
>JAGYNR010000198.1 GCA_018399715.1 Desulfobacterales bacterium
GATTTCGACCTGCTTGCGCGCGGCGCGCAGGCAAGTAGCGATTTCGATGGAATATCTCTACACTTCCTACATGTCCTATATGGTTAATCTCCTTCCCCAATTTCCCATTTTTACTTTTGCCTTCTCCATCCTCCCCATCCAGTTATCCTGTCAAAAAAACTCTCCCCCTTTGTGTTCTTGTGTGATAAACCTCCCTCCCTTGGCGTTGTTTTTTCGGATGCCCAAAAGGCCGTCCCTCCACCGGACTGCGACCGGTAGTACCGTCTTACGGATATGCATTTCAGTAGCTTGCGTTCTTCGATCGCAAATAGCAATGCCCTGCTTTGTACGTTCGGAAAACGCATGCTGCTTCACAAGTCCGTGTAACGTAGTAGGTGATGCCGATTTGCCGGAGTCAGGAAAATGTTTCCATAGCGTTTGAGAAGAGCGGGAGACGAATAGACTTATTTTTCGTTCATGGCTGATTATGGCGCGGTTCCATACAGCTTTGGATTTTGCTCCGCGTGCGACGCCGGAGATTCGGCTACCAACGGGTAGATTTTGCGGCGGTTTTCGACAATAATATCATAAAGTTTGAAAATTTCGTCGCGGTTATCCATCCATTCAATGCACAAGCCGCGATTGCGCATCTCGCGTTCCGCCTGACAATCAATGCCTTATGGCAACAGAAAATCATCGTAGTTTTTTGAAGTAATAATGTCAGTATAAGCATGAGGATAGGACTTGATAAAAGCTCCTGGAACCTTTGCTTTTGAATTCGGATTATACTTAAATTCAAAAGCGGAAAGAGTTTCTCCAGATTCTTCGATGTAATCAACTTCACTCTGCTCTAATGTTCGCCAAAAATAGCGACGTGGAGGAAATGGTTGATTGCATTGATTTTTTAGCCGTTCAAGGATTAAATAATTTTCCCATAATCCTCCGATGTCTGTTCGTGAGGATAAGCTTGAAAAGTTACCAATAACAGCATTACGAACTCCGAGATCATAAAAATAAATCTTTTTACCTTTTTTTATTTCATTACGAAGGTTACGGCTGAACGATGGAAGTGTAAATAATACAAATGATTTTTCCAATAAATCAATATAGCGATCCACTGTTTTATTATCGGCTCCAACGAGATTTGATAATTCTGAAGTTTTTGCCTCGCTGCCAAGTTGCAATGCCACCGCCCGTATAAGCTTATCCAGCAATGATGGTTTTTTAATACTATCAAGCAATAATAAATCTTTGTAAAGATAACTGCCTGCCAGTGAACTAAGTAAAACAGGTTCATCTCCCTGATTGCAAATTATCTCAGGATATGAGCCAAATATCAAACGCTGCGCTAAAGAACGTTTTTCTTCAAGAAAACTATCGTGTTCAGTCATTTCAGCAAATGATAAAGGCAAAAGTTTAAACTCAAATTTACGTCCGGTTAGTGGTTCTGCAGTTTTATCGGCAAGTTCAAATGCCGATGAGCCGGAAGCTATAATTTGAATCCCGGGCAATTCATCAGTGATTAATTTCATCGCAATACCGATGTTGGCAATGCGCTGAGCTTCGTCAATAACCAGCAATTTCTTTTTGCCGAGAATTGCTTTCCATTTGGTGGTGGTGACATTTTCAAGTTCTGCCTGAATATCAGGGCTGTCGCCATTTAACCACAAAATGTCCTCTCGATAAGGTTCTATCAAGTGTTTTATCGTAGTTGTTTTGCCACTTTGACGCGGACCATGAATGATAATGGCTTTTCCGGTAAAGAGCCGTTTTTTTATCTCGGCTTCAACTTTTCTGACAATATACATAACGCCACCTCTATTATCTTGGATTTCAGTCTTAAAATAATACAATATTTTTGGATTTCAATCTAATAACAATTAAAAAAGGAGATTTTTTTCGCCGTCATCCCATAATTTGTTAAAATTAACGATTTCCCGGTTATCGTACGCACATACGAAAATCAAAACGCCTATCAGTCAGTCATTAGACGGACATTGATTCGTCGAATCCGTTGTAATCCACTGACAATCAAGTTGATATGGCAGAAAAATGCCTCAAAAGGTAGCCACGATGTATAACGCGGCACGGATCAAATGGCATCGTTTGCCGGAATTGTCTCAAGGCAGAAACAGACTGGCGGACAAGGAAAAAAAGAACCGGTAGCCCGGTATCTGCCGAAAGACTGCAATAAAGTCCTCAAGGACTACTTGCTTCAAGCGGCTCAACATACCGGTAAAAAACCTGCATCCGTTCAGAAAAGTTTCAGCCGGTTACGACGGTGAACATACCCTGCGCGAACACTTTCAGCATGTGGAAAACAACGAGGGCAAATCCCGGCTGCGCAACGCCAAATATCTGCTCAACATAATTCGTCGCCTGGTAAAGGAGCAACGATTTTACTTCCCGGCAAAAAGTTGGCTGGCCGACGATTTTTC
>JAGYNR010000199.1 GCA_018399715.1 Desulfobacterales bacterium
GGCCAGCCGATATAGATGTATATACAAAACTGCTGAAAAGCTAAGCGCCATCCTTGGAAACGGCAGTTCAAACATGACCCGGCGGGTCAAAAACAATGTGTTTATAGTTATAGTTCTTGGGCTTTTCGTTCTTGTAGTGTAGTTACTAAATCAGATATTTTTTAGCCTGTTTTAATCCAGATTTACTAATTTAAATCCTAAGCCTTCATTCAAAAGGAAATGCTGATATCAATGCTCCGGATCGAAATGAATTTAGGATATTTTCATATAAAAAGATTACCATGCTGTAAGTGTCTAGGGTACCTGCACAAAAAAGCTTGGAAAATGGAATCAGCCCAGAAAGATCGATGGAGATGCTTAATGCGCTCAAATGAGTAAAACGATTCTTATTCATAGATCAACGCCACAAAAGCATTTTTTGCCCGGAGTTTAACGGCTCAGAGACTTACGCCACGAAATCGATAAAAGGATGATTTTATGAACTGGTTTCATTGTTTGCCTACCTTGCTGGAATTACTTTTGTCAAGCTTTTTGTGTAAAACGCCCAAGAGTTTTATATCGGCGCCGGTCCTTCGGCTGCAAGTCGAAAACGGATGGCTTGAACCGTTTAAGAGCAAAAAAGGGGGATAAATATGGGTATGAAAAATTCGTTGCTGGACGGGAAATTGACAACCAAAAAATGCTGCGATCTTCTGCCTGAATGGAAAGGTCTTGATATTCAAATCAAACAGCTCAGCGGCGGGATCACGAACAAGCTTTATCGGATTCGATCCGAAAAAGGCGATTACACGGTACGAATTTATGGAGACAAGACCGATCTTTTCATCAACCGGGAAAATGAAGCGCACGCCATCCGGGAAATGTCCAAAATCGGCGTATGCTCGAACCTCGTGAAATTCATGCCTGAAATCGGAGTAACCATCGTCGAATTCATCGGAGATTGCACCGTCTTAACCAATGAGCATTTTCTTGACGAATCCCTGTATGACAAAATTTTGGAACCAGTTCGAAAAGTTCATATGAGCGGGGTGACATTGAAAAAAATTTTCAATCCCCTCATTGAAATCATGAAAATGTCCGCTATTCTCAAAAGGCTGGATGTTCATTACCCGGAATTCGATATCGAAGGGACCATTGACCGGCTCGTCAAATTATCCAGCATCATTAATATCCCAAACTCTGAATATACGCCCTGCCACAATGACCTTCTGGCGGATAACTTTCTGTTGATAAATGAAGATGCATTGAATAAATACCGTTACCCCTTATATATAATTGATTGGGAATATGCCGGCATGGCCCCCAAGTATTATGATATCGCCGACATGTTCCAGGAGGTTCTCGTTCCCCGCGAGGCCGAAGAAAAGATCGCCTATACCTACTGCCAAGGGGAAAATTATGAGAGAACCCTGTTTTTCATCGATCTGTTTAAGCCATTCCCTGATATTTATTGGTTTTTATGGAGCCTCATTCAGCAAAATATTTCAAAGATAGATTTTGATTATTATAATTACGGAAAAATAAAATATGAAAATGCCATAAAAAATCTTCTATTTGTCAGTGAAGAATACGGTGTAAGAGTTTAGGTTCAAAGTTGTGCTATGAACCCCGAGTTAACTTCGAATTTTTCTTGACATCCGTCAAAGTTTTCATTAGGAAGATGTCTATACATCTATAACCTTAGACACAAAACTGTTCCTTATAAACAAAAACCTTCCTTTTCATCGACGCCGGGGCGAAAGCTGCAGACCCTGGCAGTCGAATACGGCAAGGGAATCAGTTGAGGAAAACAAGCCAGCCATCGGAGAAAAGCCATGGACTTTCCAATCAATCTTGATGCATTTCACCCCCTGAAATTTTCCATCTCCCAGCGCGAACTTACCGTTGAAGATGAAAGCCGGTTGAAAGAAAATATCGAATTGGTACGTGATACCATCATTTTTTTTACCGCCTACGCCAATACCAAGGGGCTGGGCGGTCATACAGGGGGCGCCTATGACGTCGTACCGGAAGTTCTGATAATCGATGGTTTCATGAAGGGAAACGACAAGGTCTATCCCGTTTACTTCGACGAAGCCGGGCACCGGGTGGCCATTCAATACCTGATGGCGGTTTTGAATGGGTTCAAGCCGCCGGAGTCTCTGCTTCATTACCGGGAATTCGGAAGCGGCCTCTACGGCCATCCGGAAAGGGACGACGATCAGGGAATTTTTTTCAGTTCCGGCCGTCTGGGTCATCTGTGGAGCTACGTCAACGGCGTGGCTTCTGCCCGACCGGATAACACCGTGGTTCTATTCGGAAGCGACGGATCCCAGCAGGAAGGCGGGGATGCGGAAGCCGCCAGGTATGCGGTTGCTCAAAACCTTAACGTCAAGCTTCTCGTTGAC
>JAGYNR010000002.1 GCA_018399715.1 Desulfobacterales bacterium
CCCGACTGGATCTGGTTCGCAACAACAGCGAAATTTTTAAGGACTTTATTCCCAGGATTGTCAAGCAGGCACCCGGGATCATCCTGGTCGTTTCCAATCCGGTAGATATCCTGACCTACGTGACTCTCAAGTTATCCGGATATCCTGTAAACCGTGTCATTGGATCCGGAACAACTCTTGATACGGCACGGTTCAGATTTCTTTTAAGCCGAAGTTGTGAAGTAGATCCCCGGAATGTTCACGCCTATATCATTGGTGAACACGGCGATAGTGAAGTGCCGGTCTGGAGTCAGGTCAACATTGCAGGCATGCCAATGAAGGAGTATTGTCCCATCTGCAACAAAAACTGTTCGGCTCAAGAAAGAAAAAGTATTTTTGAACAGGTGAAAAACGCTGCCTATGAAATTATCAGTCGGAAAGGATATACTGATTTTGCCATTGCTCTGGCTCTGGTAAGGATAGTCGGTAGTATACTTCGGGATGAAAACAGTGTCTTGACCGTATCTAGTCTCATCGATGGCTATTACGGTATAAATGACGTATGTCTGAGTATCCCTGCGATTTTAAACAGGCACGGAGTTTCCGGATATATCCCTGTTGACCTGAACGAAACGGAAAAGGAAAAACTTCGGGTTTCAGCAGAGACCATCAAAAACATTATCGGGAAATTGGATCTATAGGTTCAGGTATCATATAAGAAACATTAGGGCGAAACTTTTGGTGATTTAGTAACGGGACTGGCTGACGGCGTTTTTGCTGAACAGGGCTGTCGGGATCATCAAGGTCACCAAAGGTCATTGCTGTTGATGGGCAGCTTTCCACACAGGCGGGTTCTTTTCCCTTGTCGATTCGATGTACACAAAAATTACACTTGGATGCCTTTCCCGGTGGATGGATTCGGTTGATAAGGGAAACGTCTTCATCGGATACACCCCACTCTGAAAAATAAACCTGATCTGAATTTATTTCAATCGCATCATAGGGGCACGCCAGAACACAGTCACCGTCACCCCGACATTTAGTTTCGTCAATAAGAACAATACCATCCGGACGTTTGTATATCGCTTTTTGGGAACAGGCATCCATACAGGGAGGAAGATCGCAATGCATGCAGGCGTGTCGAATATAGACAATGCTGCCTGATACATCATTTTCGATTTGAAAAACCTTGTTCCACCAAATGCCGGGCCGGGTTCTGTTTTCCTCTTTACAGGCTACCATACAGGTCATACAGCCGGTACACCGGGCTACATCCACAACAATGCCATATCTTGCCATTTACCTTTACCTTTCAAAATGTCATTTAAATCAAATTTTCGCTACAGAACAGACAACCTCTTTATACGGCGGAAAGCCTGAAACCGGATCAAATTGCCTGGGGATTAACTCGTTAACATTGGCATCGGCCCAGCCATGCATGATCGATACGACACCCGCAACAACCATAATGGTGGATGTGGCCTTAACGGTCATTTCTCCGAATGGGGTTTTAAGTCTTACCATATCACCAGAGTGAATGTTGTTTTCTGCCGCATTTTTGGGGTGAATGGAAAGCAGCGCCTCTCTTTGCAGTTCCAGGAGCCATGGTGCATCCTCACGCCATTTGCTGTGGGTAATAAAAGGAACCCTGGCACCGGAAATCAAAACGAGAGGATATTCAGCATTTGTCTGCATAGGTTCTTTGAATTCCGGAAGGCCGGGGTAACCATATCTTTCCAGGTCGGTGGAAACCGCTTCGATTTTACCTGAAGGTGTGTTGAAACCGGGTTTCCCGTCGGGCCTCATATCCCCGGTTTTATATTTATGATATATCGGTTGGCCCTTGGCCGGAACCAAAATTCCTTCTTCCTGGTGTTCTCTCAAATCATCGTAGGTGATGCCCCACAGTTTTAAAATATTGTTACAAGCGACCTCTACATCGCCATTAAAAAATGTTTCCGGATATCCAAGCCGGGTTCCGATTTCCAGGGCGATCTGCCAGTCTTCTCTAGCTTCACCTGCCGGTTGAATCGGCGTGCGGCCGAAGATTCGGCGACCATGAACGGCAAATGGTGCCAGACGTTCAAAATTCATAGCAGCGGGCAGGACCATGTCCACAAAACGATGGGTTTGGGGCCGATAAAAATAATCCACAGCCATTGAAAAATCTAATGATGCGATGGCCTCCTGATATTCATGGGTCTGAGGCCAGATCATCATGTTGACCCCCCACCCGAGAAAGGCTTTTATTTTGCCCTGATGAATCCATTCCACTATATGATTGGTTTGTACCTCGAACATTTTTTCCGCCCACAGAGGAAAAGCTTTTCGATCCAGCCGGTAAGTGTTCATCGCCAGAAGCTGTTTCCTCAGGGAAAAATCGGGAGGACCATCGGCCCATGGACCGGCCATTCCCTCCAATGGTTCAGTAGGTTTGATAATACCGCCGGGGATATCAATGTAGCCGCAAATCGCCGGAATCATCAGCAAAGACCGGTGATTATTGGTGGCATTCAGATCATGGGTGGTGCCCTGAGCACTGGTGAGAAGACCTCCCGGTCCATTGCCGGCATACAAACGTGCGGCCTTGACAATTTTCCGGGCAGGAACCCAGGTAATATTCTCGACCCGTTCCGGAGGAAATTGCTTTACATATGCCATCAACTGTTGCAGGCCATGAATCCAATTTTCGCAGAATGATCTGTCATACAGTTCTTCTTTGAAAATAACGTACATAATACCGGCAGCCAGGGCGGCGGTGGTTCCGGGCCGCACCTGGAGATGAATATCCGCCAGTGTTGTAACTGTTGGCGTTTTGCGTGGATCTACCACAATGAACTTGACACCGCGGTCTTTGGCATCTGCAAGATGACCATGACACATAAACGGCTGGCCCGAGTGGGCAGGATTCGTGCCCCATATCAGCATTACACCGGTTTCATCGGTGGGCAGGTTGCCCAAGGTGGGAAACCCGTAGGTCAAAAGTTCCGCTAACTGAGCAGCTCTTCTGCAAGCAGTTGAGCTTTCACATCCGTAATTAGCGGAACCATAGGTGACAGCCAGTCGTTGGACGGCCGCCCGGGGTTCTTTGGGGTCACCGACATAAAAGAAAACATGATGTGGGCTGTAGTTCTTTTTTATTTGCTGTAAATGAGCCGTGATGATGTCATAAGCCTCATCCCAGGATATCCGGGTAAAGCCGGGGTCCCCGGCGTCCTTGGGCCGTGTCCGTTTTAACGGATATAACAATCGCCCGGGATTTTTTAATCGCTGCACAGTTGCAAAGGCTTTGGAGCAAAGCGGGGCGGCGGGAAAATGGGGCCACGGCTCAATACGAATGATGCCATCGACAGATTGATAAAATTTCATTCCGCAAAAGGGCGCTTCATTGCATCCGTCACAAAATGTATATCCAACAGATAAAGGACCTCCGTTTTTTTTCATTTTTTCAAGGTCGGACATGAGCGATTCTCCACAATAAACTGTTGATTTATAAAAAATAATTACGGAGTATTATTTTAGGGCAATGCTAACGGTTTCTGCCTGTCCATTGAAAGCGTAAAGATAGGCTGGTCGTTTGATGTATTTCAAAAAATGTTGAAAGTCAGAATTGGAAAATACAAAGCAACCTGCACTTCTGCCCAAACGAAACCATTCCCGCCAGTTTAGCAATATTGATGTCAAGGAAACATACGATCCTGAATGGAGAATAATCCCCCGTTTTTCGGCATTTCCATTTAATTTTGTTTCAAGGCCATGTAAACGAAATGAGGGTCCGTGTCGACCGTTAAAGCGTTTACCAACAGCAAACAGACCTACAGAAGATTTGTTTGACCCCAAGACATTAGAAAAATACCTGGCATAAACGCATCCTGAATTTTTTCCATGAGCCACCCTGCCGTATCCCATGCGTTTGCCGGTAGCCATGTTGATGATGCTGAAACGTTTTGTTTGCGATGGCTTTGAGAAATCAACAATAATAAATGTCCCCCGAGCCGGAAGTTTACCGAGTTTATTCTTAAGTGCACGAAATGCCGTCGTTTTGGCTGTATCGCTGGTAAAAGGCATTTCAAAAATCCAGATCAGTCCAAAAATACTGAACAGGCAAAATACCGCCATTAATATGAGTACTTTAAATTTCATCTTGATCTGTCACATGGCATTTTGTTGACAATTTATTGGTATTTATGTCGAATTTAATAAATATATTTACTGTTTGTAAATATAAAAATATCAATGGATAGTAAATAAATTATACATTAGCGCTTCGTAAATTCCTCTATCAGGTCGTTTGACTTCTGCCCTCTGATCTTTTTGACAGACACCCCTTTACAGCTAATTTCAACATGTCAATCAAAAAAATCCGAAAATTCAAGTTGATACTCATTTCTTCTTGACAAGCTGACCGAAGTTTTGGCATTCAGTTTGACATGAACTCTATCTCTAGGTTGCAGACGGAAGGCTGCGTTTAAGAAAAAATGGCCGACATCATATCTGTTCATTCATTCCGTGGAGGAACCGGCAAGTCCAATACGTCGGCCAATTTGGCAGCTCTGTATGCCATGGACGGACTTCGGGTAGGAGTGATTGATACGGACATCCAATCGCCGGGCATCCATGTGATTTTCGGTCTGAACGATGATGAAGCGGTCTATTCTCTTAATGACTACCTGTGGGGACGGTGTGCTATTCAACAAACCGCCTGCGACGTAAGTTATGCCCTGAGGGGTACCTGTAAAGGGGCGGTGTATCTGATCCCATCCAGTGTCAATGCAGCGGACATCGCCCGGGTCATTCATGACGGATATGACATTGATCTGTTAAGTGACGGTTTTCGGGAACTTATCCAGGCTTTAAAGCTGGATATTCTGATGATTGATACCCATCCCGGACTAAACGAAGAGACCCTTCTTTCCATCGCCATTTCAAACGTACTGCTGGTGGTGATGCGTCCCGATTACCAGGACTATCAGGGGACCGGCCTGACCGTAGAGGTGGCGCGTGAACTGGAAGTGCCCCGCATGATGATTCTTATCAACAAGGTTCCTTTAACCTTTGATCTGGAACAAATTCGTTGGACGGTTGCTGATACCTACAATTGCCCGGTTGCCGGGGTCGTCCCTCATTCCGACGAAATGATGGGCCTGGCCAGTCATGATATTTTTGCGGTTCGTTATGCGGATCATCCCATTGTCACGGAACTAAGGCTTGTGGCAAAAATCCTACGCTCCTGAAAAAAAGAAAGGTCTTCCACAAAAGATGGGGACGACAAGAAAAACCATCACAATAACCGGCGTCTGCATTGCCGTGGGATGCTTTTATGGATTTACCAATTTTCTGTCAGGAAAATATAATCTCCCCGGGTGCAGCTTTGCTGAACTGCGGCCTCAAGTGGTTCTTCCCATGTTCATGGGAATTTTGTACGGTCCGTTGGCTGGATTTGTTTCCGGTGCGCTGGGGGATATGCTGGGCTATGCCATCGGAGGTAAGGGACCTTTTTTTGCCATTCACTGGAGCATTGCCAATGGGTTTATGGGTCTCATAGCGGGGCTGGCCCGATATGTAGGCGCCAGACCCGTGGCTGCTATTTCATCATTTGTCAAGCTGTTGATATTGTTGCTTCTGGCATCCAGTATTCCGTTTGCCTTTTCCACCGGGGTGGAATACGAGCTCGGTCGCGTACCTTTTCATCAAGCCCTGTTTGGCTTTTTTCTACCCATCTTTATTACGGACACCTTGTGGGCCTTTATGCTGGTGCCCCCCATGATGCAAGTTGCCGGTCTTCTCATCTCCCGCATTGAGACGCGCACCATCCTGGCTGTTTACTATCTCCTTATCGCAACGGTCATGGCAACCTGGCTGAGTTCTATCCTGATTACCATGCAGGAAGAGATTCAGGTGGAAGAACTTTACACATTGGGCGCTGTTACCCTGGTTGTGCTGATTGTCGGCTTGGCTGTCAGCGCTGTCAGTGCCAAGAAAATCACGGCACCGGTGGTAACTCTCACAAATGTGGCTCGCCAGGTGGCGCATGGCGATTATTCCCATGTGAGCAAATTGACATCTATCCGAAACCGACCTGATGAACTGGGAACCATGGCTGCGGTATTTTCCGACATGGTCCGGTCTGTAGAAAAGCGGGAGGAAGAGCTCAAGCAAGAAGTTAAGACATTGAAAGTCCGGATTGACCGAAGCAAGCAGACTGCAGACCTGGAAAAAATCACCGGATCGGACTATTTTAAACTGTTGAAGCAAAAAGCCGGGAATCTGCGTCGCAAAGCCTGTATGAATGATTCATGAGGAGAAAGAAACCGATGGAAGAAAGCGATAAAAAAAAGCAGATCGGATCTATTTTGGATAACCTCATGCGTTCTTCACGATTCAATAAGGAAGCAAAGGATCGGGAAGTTCCCCATGGCCCGCAACTCACCTCCTTCGGTATTCCTTTAATCGAGCAAAGTGACGGCCGCTATCTGATTGACATGACAGCTATGCGGGTTTTCTCAGGGCTTCCCGGTTTTGTCAGCTCATTGGCCAAGCAGGTTATGGAGCATTGCCGTCATTCGTCCGTAGACATTCTCACCCGCACGATGGTAGATGCTGAAAACACGCCTGAACTAGCTGCTCTCGGCGTTTCCTATGTGGTTGTCTATGCCCGGGGTTCTGTTGCCCGTCATCTTCTTGAAAATCAGGATGCGTTTACGCGTCATCTTCGGCTGGTCTTTGATGCGGTGCAAACGCCTCGATGGGGCGGCCTCCTTTTTCCGGGGGCTTTTGAAATAGAGAAGGATACCTCCTGCGAGCAGCCGGACCGAAACGAAGGGCTGGCCATGCTGTTCCCTTTCCATACCCTTCGTGAAGGTGCCCACAGCTATTTCATTTTACTCGAGTATGACCGTACCGGTCGTTTTCTGCGCCTTACCATAGAAGATGGTGTCCAGTCCCGATTGTTCTTAAAACGAATCCCTCATCGGGTCGTCAACGAGGTAGGACGTCAGCATTACCGGCAAGATATTGCCATCATGGCCGAACAGATTTTCACTGGTATCCACAGGGAATGCCAGAATCAGCATAATGAATACATTGAAATTCCAGGGCGCCAGGCAGCTCTTTTCGAACTTCTCATCGCCTCGGGACTTAAAAACGTAACCGGTGTTGTCTTCAGATGGACACAGGAAACATCGGAAATGCTTCTTTTAAGGCAAGATTCAAGGTTCTCCCTTCTTCTTTCAAAAATTCTTCTATTGCTGGAAGATGAAGGGTTAGTGCGCATACTGGCTGCGGGCAACAATCTTGAGATGACCGATGCCCATAATCGTATCTACATGGACCTGTCGCGAAAAGGAGTCATGCTCAACATCAGTATAGGCGAGCCCCGTCAGCAGCCGGATATGGCTGCTCACCTGAGACGGCTGCCCCGACTCCTGGAGACCCAGACGGCTATGAAATCTGGCATCCTCGAAAATTATCGAATCTTTCTGGTTCACCACGCCACATCTGAGGTTCTTGGTTTCATCAAAGCCCTGGACGCCTCTGGATGCGGATTTCTGACTACCCTCTTTATCCGCTACCAGGGCATTGTCCCGGACTTTCACCTGGAAGACATGCTGAGCTTGTCTGACCGGCGCTTTCGATTCCATGCGCTCCAGCGCATTGAGCTTCGGGATTCGGTTGAGGGTGCCTATATCCTTTCCCGCCAATATTCTTCACTTGACAGGTTAAAAAATCTGGATAAATCCCTGCGGGATCTGCGCGGCAACTACGTAGACGCCATGCGATTTACGGCCGGACATCTTTTTTTCAGAGAGGCTATTGCAGCCCAAAAAGAAAACCGCAAACTCCTTCTTATCGAAGACGGTGGTTATCTGGCACCGGTCTTAAACCGTCTCTGTCATGAATCCCGATCCCTGGCCCATGCCCTGGAACGTTACGCTGTAGCGGTCTCTTCAGACCTTAATGTGAATCTTCCTCTTAAAAAATGGCTTGACCGATTGCTTCCCGCCACATTCGAACATACTACTAACGGATATTATCAGTTGAAGGATACAGAAATGGCCTGCAATGGACTGGCTTTTCCTGCCCTGACCATTGCCACATCCCAATATAAGAACATTGTTGAGGCAGAGGCCTGTGCCTGTTCCATACTGAGTGCTATAGAGTCTATTTTTAACGGTCTTGGCAAAAGTATGCTCCACCGCAATGCGCTGGTCTTGGGCTCTCGTGGCAATATTGGCCGTTTCGTGATGAAAGCGCTGGTGGACCGGATCTCCTATGGAGCTGCTTGCGGCCTCGATATCCAAGCAACAACACAATGCAGCAAAGGGTGGTGCGAGTTTTCTCATATTGGTCAATTGTCTGAAAAATTCTGGCAGCCCATGGACCTCTTTGTCGGTATTACCGGAGTGTCTGTGCTTCAGAGGGATTTTTTTGAACGGCTTTTATTGGAGGGATCGGCCCGGGATCTGTTTTTTGCCAGCGGTTCAACCAAGACCATCGAATTTGCAGATCTGACTGCCTGGATTGAAGAACTTTCCAATGCCCTCCATCCCAACATCGGCGGATATCCGGTTACCCTGGAAAAACGACCCATCAAGGACCCCCAAAATCGTGTGTTACAGGGACATCACGTGCGAATCATTTTTAAAGAAAAAGGTGGTTGCCTCCCCAGGTTTGGGGGGCGACGCAAGGATCTGTACCTCTTGGGTGATACCATGCCTATCAATTTTCTATATTACGGGGTTCCGGGTGAGGTGATTGACGGCGTTTTTGAAGAGTTGTACAGTTTGTTATGCGGCTTTGTCTTGCGGCATGAAAAGGGAGTTTTCTATAAGACGGGCATCTATGCAGTCGATAGAAACACGGACAAACATGGGAAGCCTTATTAAATCGTCAGGATTTTGATAGCTGACAAGAAGTTGAATCCCAACACAATGGAAAAGTGTATCATGATCAAATTTACTTCCCGGTTGGTTTTTGCAGGGTTCATAGTGATGCTCGTTTGGGGATGCAGCATTACGGGAAAAAGACAACTTTTGACAGCCGATCAGGTGATTCGTAGGTTAGCCCTTGAGCCCATGTCCGATAACGCTTGTCCGGGATTTTATAAGCCTACCTATCAATCGGGCATTCAGGCGGATATGGAAAAGGACCGGCCTGCGGCTTCTCTTATCTATTATCTCATGACACAAAATGTCCCCATTGATCCCTGGCATATCCTCACATCCGATGAAATTCTCCTGTATCATGCAGGAGCACCCATGATCCAGATGCTGCTGTATCCGGATGGAACATGGGAAGAAGTGATTCTGGGACCCGATGTGGACAAGGGACAGGTTTGCCAAAAAGTGATTCCTGCGGGCACCTGGATGGGGTTTGTCAAGAGGGAAACTCCGGAATATACCTGGGGACTTTACGGGGTGATGGTAGTGCCGGGCTGGCATATCGATGACATTCGGATGATTCGAAATGTCCGGGAGCTTGAATTTTTAAAGAAAAAATTTCCGACTGCTGTCCCACGCGGCGACGAACTGGGGCTTTTCTGATCCGCCGGTATAAAAAACCTTTTTATTGCCTAAACTGAAAAACTCTTCAAGGAAAGCCCTCCAGCTTTAATAAAGGCAGGATGTTCATCACGGCATGATTAAGTGATCTCAAAAACAGCTTCACCGATACGTTGATTTTTGCATACAGGACATCGACCCGGTTTTGAAAACTGCTTCCGGTTTTTAAATATATAGCCGCACTTAACACAGTAATAGGGTATCACTTTCAACCGCTTACCATTTGCCTTTACTGTTTTATCAATATGAAAGAGATGATCATATACTTCTTTTTCTTTTATCCGAAGCAGTTGACTGATTTCTTCGCAGGTAGATGGCGTTTCCATCAAATGTTCAATGATTTTTTTTCTAATCGTTTTCATTGCGATCAGTTTTTATTTTTTAATGATAACAAAAAAGGGAATGCCTTTTAAAGCATTCCCTTAAGGTTTATTATATTTTCAGGTTGCTATTTCGATTCCACTTCTTTTTCCAGCAATTTTTTATACCACTGAGAAAATTCATACATTCCAATAAAGCGATCATCGTTATTGATAATACCCACAGCTATTTCCAAAACTCCCCGACTATACGCACTGGTGTATTTTTCATCGCTTTTGCTTTGAAGAAACTCCATTACCAGCATTTGACTGGTTCTTTTGGATGGATCACGCCGAATATCTATTGGATCTTTGGGTTCCTGAAACGGATCCCAGAATTCATAACCTTTTTTTAAAATATGCTTTTGTCGTCGTGGAGACATGGCGTCAAAAATTGCGCGTTTTTTAATTTTTTCCTCATTTATCATTTCCAGTCGTCCTTTTCTTATTTTCCGAATCCGAATCTTTATTTCCGGATATGCCTAAATATTCCTCATCATAGGTTGTTAACAGAGCGGTAGAAAGTGGAACCAACATTTCGGGCAAACCATAATATTTTGATCCGATTGTGGTAACCAGCTCCTGAGAAATTTTTAACATTGCTTTATGAAAAACATCCATATTCGCCGTCGGATAATTTTTTCCCTCCTCAAATCCGGATAGTCCACAGGTATGGCCGCGTCCCCCGATTGCGGTAGGTATCCCATAAAGACGGCAGGTAATCGGTCGATATTCATAAAGGTCACACCGATGGGAATCATTTAAAAGAGGGCATCTAACACGCACTTCGGCCATCTCATTTAAAATTTGATCTTCGTCTTTTCCCTCTTGTTGTTCTTTAAATGCTTTCTTTTTAAGCTTATAAATCTGACGATCAATCGAGTTGATTTTTTCCAGATACGCTTCCAATTCAGCGCCCTGGTATTTTTCTCTAAATTTATGATTAATATAGATAGCTTCTACTAACCCTATGTCAAACAGTGCGTGGCAGCAATCTGAACATCCTTCGACGCATTTTACGCATTCTGGATAATCTTTTTTTACCTGCTCGAAAATTTTATCGGAAGCCTGGACCAAGGTTTCATATTTTTTAAAAAAGATTTCAAAATCTATCATATATCATATCCTCCAATATTATCAAAAAAACAAAAAAATAATGTTTCACGTGAAACATTATTTTCCGACACAAAACGTTGAAAAGATAGTATCCAGTAAATCCCCGTGATAATGGTTTCCTGTAATTTCATCTATTTTTTGACGACCTTCCTTAAAATCCATGGCAATCAGTTCAAGGGGTATCCCGTTTTCATACCCTGTAATGGCTTGTGACAAATATGTGCAGGCATCCTTCAGGCATTTTTTTTGGCGTAGAGTTGAAATCAGGTAGTTTTCTTGTTCGGAGACATCATCTAACATTACCGTTTTTATCATTTCATTCCGAATTTCTTCTATCCCCAATCCTGTCAGCGCTGAAACCTTAATTCCTGAATTTTTGAATGTATCAAATGTAACTGTATTACTGCTCACCAAATCACATTTGTTTTGTACCCAAATAATCGTTTTATTTTTGATAAGTTCATATATTTTGTAATCCGCTTCATCATTTTCACGTGAACTATCCGTCACAAAAATAACGATGTCTGCCTTTTCAATCGCCTCTTGGGATTTGATTATTCCCAATTTTTCAATTGTATTTCGGGTAGAATGAATACCGGCCGTATCAACCAGATTCATGATGATGCCATTTATATCGATCGATTCCGATACAATATCACGAGTTGTACCTGGATATTCACTAACAATGGCACGCTCTTTTTGAATTAACCGATTTAAAATACTCGATTTGCCGACATTGGGTTTTCCAACAATAGCTACCTGAACACCCTCTTTATACATAATCGCCGTTTTTGATCCGTTTACGAGATCTGTTATCGGTTCGAGTATGTTTTTCCGCCACTGGTGAGAAACATTGTTTTCCAACAAACAATCATTATTTTCCACTTCAATAAAATCGATTCCCATTTCAATGACGGCCATGGCTTGCTCGATATTTTCTCTGATCTGATGCAGCAGGTGTTTTAGTTCACCGGTTATCTGCTTTGCAGCGATTTCTCTTGCTTTGTGGCACCTGGCATTAATAATATCCATCACGGCTTCTGCCTGTGTCAGATCTATTCTTCCGTTTAAAAACGCCCTTTTGGTAAATTCTCCCGGCTGAGCCATGTTGGCGCCCTCTTGCAGGGTGATATCCAGTATATCGTTTAATATTCCCTGATTCGAATGCGCATGAATTTCAACAACATCTTCCCTTGTATAGGTTTTCGGACCCACCATTGGACAAATCAGGACTTCATCGATAATCTGGTTAAGATGTTTGTTTATAATATACCCATGGATCATTCGATGAGAATCCTTTCGTCCAAATGAGACTTTTGGATCTCTGTTTGTACGGTTTTTAATAAATATTTCCTGTGCAATATCTATTGCATGCACACCGCTAATCCTTACAATCCCAATGCCCCCCTTTCCGGGCGGTGTCGCAATGGCAACAATGGTATCCCCTTCCGGTATATTGTTTTTTTTGATTTCCCCTTCCATTTTGGCTATTACAACAACAGCATTGATGATAACTTGTGCCTGAACGAAAACGGTCTTTTTCGCCAATATCTGTGTCAGACTCAAATTTTAATCCTCGAAATACTCAATGTATGTCTGTGGTTAAAATTTTCGTCTTCCTTGATCTTAACGAAAAATCTTAATTTCGTTCGGGCACTATTTAATGGGATTCAATTTTTTTGAATACCTGGATATTATAATAGGCATCATTTGATAAATCGCCATATGTATCCAGGTGATGATACATATTTTTAACTATATCCGTTATATTTTCTTTTGGCAAGTAACCCAGATAGGTTTTCGCTTTATTAAAGTTGACCTTATAATTTCGTAGATCTTGCCTGTTCAGCAATTCAATTTGAATTTTTTGTCCTGTCAATACCGACATATCATCCCGTACATTATCACCTACCTGGCCGACAGTATAATTGTCTGATGCAACATTAAATATACCACCGATAGAATAATTGGCCTGAACAGCTCTTAAATATGCCCGTACGGCATCATTGATGGAAAGGATCGGCCTCCATATGGAAGGGTTGTTCACAATAATTTTTCCTTTACTGAAAGCATCCCGGAACATCGTATTAACAATTAAATCAAATCGCATTCTTGGGCTATGACCGCAGACTGTTCCCTGCCGAAGGCTGATCACTGAGAAATTTTTGTCAGCCAATTCCAATGCGCCAAATTCTCCCTGAAGCTTTGAAATACCATATGGATAAGAGCTTATCGCAGGTGAATTCTCATCATATAGTTTATCAACGGTATAGCCGTAAACAGAACATGATGAAGCGTAGATAAATCGTTTGACCCCTGCCAGTTTGGCAATGTAGGCGATATAAGAGGGTAGGGCGCCGTTGTAGACAAAATTTTTAGAAGGCGAATACTCCGCCATGGGATCGTTTGAAAGGCCGGCCAGAAAGATTACCTGGTCAAAGCCTTCCATATCTTTTTTTTCGCATTTAAAAAGGTCCTTTTGAATTACCTTGACACCTGCCTGCAGATAATTGCCAAACCAAAGTAAATCAATTACCACCACCTCATATCCGTGATCCAATAATTCGGGTACAAGTGCCGATCCGATATAACCGGCACCTCCGGCAACCAAAATTTTCAATGGTAAACCTCCTTTAATGGTTTTGAATCCGAGAATTATATCGGCTACAATCCAATGATGTGTCCTTGGGTACCTTAAAATCAACTTTATTACGATAAAGTGGTTTTATTAGTTTATCGCCGGATAATTCTCTTGCGTATTCAAGTACGGTTTTACGGTTTCCACCAATATGTAAAATGCCTTTAATGTCCATATCAAGGAGTGAAACAATCTTTTTGGCAATTTTACCAACGCATTCCCGGCTTGTCCATTGATCAGCAAATGCTTTGTCATAAGGAAACGCATCAGGGCCGAAAGAAGTTCTGACAATCAGAGCATTTTCATATAACTGAACTGCACATTCACCGCCGAGTTTAGACCATGCATATTTATTAACCGGAAAGACCGGATCATCTTCTTTGTAATGCCCCTTATCGCCGTTAAAGACATAGTCGGTTGAGATATAGATGAGTTTGAGATGATATTGCATACACAGTTTTACGATATTGGCAGTGCCTATAATGTTGATCTGAATGGCTTTTTCAGGATCATTATCAATCCTGGGCGGAGACGTAAAAGCTGCTGCGTGGACAATCAGTTCAATTGACAGTTTCCTTAAAAAGTCTTTCATCTGATCGAAATTAGTAATGTCAAATTGCATTGATTCCGGAAAATGAGCATCCGGCAGCAATTTTTGGATTTCTCTTCCCAGCAATCCACTACCACCTGTAAACAGAATTGTTTTTTGATCTATCATTGATGTTGCCTTTTAAATAAGCTTGTCGTAGATAAACTGATCTGAATCAGTTGTTTCCAGCCATCCTTTTACCGAAAATCCATTAATATCTTTCTCAGTCATCTTATCTGTTTTGGTCGTTTCAGAATCGAATATTTTTTTAAATTCAGGAGAACATAAAGACCAGTCAATATCTTCTGCAAGCGGTGATATTCCCGCTTCACAACCGGGGCTGTATTCACCGGTGCAAAAATATTCAATGACGGTATCTTCCAGATAAAAATTGCCGTGAGCAAAGCCAGGCGGAATCCATATCCACTCACCTGTCTCATGGTCCCCGTAAGATGGCATATCGTAGGCGATAATTTTGCCAAAATAGGGAGAATTTTTCCTGATATCCAATACCAGGTCGATCATGTGACCCCTGACAGTTCTCACCATTTTTCCCATAAAAGGATTCCATTGAAAATGCAATCCTCTGACAACTCCTTTTTTTGAATAACTTTCATTGGCCTGAACAAATTCGATATCGTTTAAAAAATTGATCTTCGGATTGGTTTTGTAATCGCTTCTTCTGAATGTCTCCGTAAAATATCCTCTAAAATCAGTGAATCTGCCGAATTTGACAATCAGAACATCTGGAATGGCCAGGCTGGTTACCGCTATAATTTTCATCTTGAATCAACTCCATTCATAAAAAAATCTTGTTTGGGGTTCATTATTTCATTGCTATAATTTTCAATATAATTCATTTTTTTTCGAATTAAAAAACCATGAAACCGGTTCAAGCCGGTTCTTTTTTCCACCGCTGCAACAGACAAAAAATTGGCTGTCCGGTTTCTCAAAGAAAGTTCATCCTTTTTCCATTCAGAAAGCAGGGGGGTTTGCTTAACAATTCTTTTCAACCAGTATGTGAAACCGGTATTTTGAAAAAAAAGAACTTGCAGTACCTCATCTTTGTTCTTTATTGGGACGGTAACTTCAAAAGAAGAATTTAAAAATTGTTTTGATGTTATTTTGTCAGAGATAGTTTTTTCAATAGCTTTTATTAGTTGAATGATATCGGTTCCGGTACAAAATTGCTGCTTGAGATGTTTTTTTCGATAATATCCGTGATAGCCTGCATATTTAATAACTCCTATCCGGCTGCTGACTGAAACGCTTTTTTTCCATGCCCTTCGCCAATCCCTCAGAAAAATATATCTTTCTTCCAAATATATTTGGTTCAGCCATTTCGTTATGTCTTTTTTGGTTACTTTAGGTCCCAGATAAATTTTCAAAAAGCGCATTTGGTCGCTATTACTTAATTTTTTGATATTTTTAAAAATTCTTACTGCACGGTTTAGCTTGGCCAGATTACGGCTTCGTTTTTCAAAGGAAAGTTTTTTGTATATGCGAATCTTTTCAAGATCCAGAAAATAGAGCTCAAATCTATTGTTTTGCAGTTGTTGATACAGGATATTATAAGGGGCGAAATCTTCTTGATAAATTCCCTGATCATGGATAAGACGAACCAGTTTGGCATATTTTTCAATAACTTTTCTTTTCAGTGAAGTGTCCTGGGGCCGGATGACCTGGAAAAAAAATGTCTCCAAATTCATGCAATCCGGCAACGCTTCCATGACAATAATACTTTTGCACAAAAAGCCCCATTTTCGGATATCTTTTACTTCTTGGGGAACAATTGTTGGAACCCCTTTTTGACAGATGCGTTTTGCCAAGGAAAGTTCATTATACCCTTTGGGACTACAAAAAAAACTGGTTATCTTCGAAAGGCCGGGATAAAAATATATTTTTATGAAATAAGATTGGTGTGGATTATCTGAAGTGCCAGGACAGCGCAGGAGCTTTTTTGACCGGGTTTTTCTTATCAAGGTGCAATGTATAAGATCCTGATCCTCACACCTATGCGTATCATACATTAGAACTCAAATTGCTCCGGTTTTCATTTCTGTTTACTTCTTGGCAATCCCATGCTGTTTGGGCACAGCATTAAGTGCCACAAAAAAAGCCAGGAATAAACACGCCACTTGCTTCGTAGTCGCTGACTTTTTCCTAAGGTCAGTATTAAGCCTGCCGATGTCAGCAATAAATCAATGCTCAGCCTTACGGGTCGGAAAATACGGAAACATATCCAGGATAAAAATCCTCTGTTTTTTTTAAAAAAATAGTAACTGGAACGATAGTATTCGATCCAGGTACGAGCCGGAAATTTTTTTTTGGTGGCGGCGCCATGAATATGATAAATTTGTGCCTGAGGTAAGTGAAATACCTCATAGCCTGCCTGCCACATTCGATAGCACCAGTCGGTTTCGTCCAGAAAGAAGAAATAATTCTCATCCATATAGCCGACTTTTTGCATTGCTTCTGTCCTGACCATCATGCAGGCCCCGATCACTGAATCCACCCTCAACGGGGCGTTAAAATTCTGCCGTTTGCTGGGATATTTTTTAGGAAAAATGATTTTCAGAAGGCTTCTGTTAATCAGTTCCGAGATTAAACCGGGAAAGTTGGCAAAAGAATTTTGTTTTGAACCATCTTCGTTAAGATATTGAGGGGCTACGATGCCCGCTGTGAGGGTGTTATCCATAAAAGACACCATCGATTCCATTGCTCCTTTTGTTACTCTGGTATCCGAGTTGAGAAGCACTGCGTATCGGGAGGAGATAGATGGTAACACCTGATTATTAGCTTTTGCGAATCCTTTATTTTCCTGATTGACAATCAGTTTTACGCGGGGAAAGTTTTGCTGAACAGCTTCGGCACTTCCATCAACAGAGGCATTGTCGACCACAAAAACCTCATAACTTAAATTTTCTATGCAGTTGAAAACCGAATGGAGGCAGTTCAGCAGTAATTCTCTGGTATTCCAGTTGACAATGATAATACTTAGTTCCATAAGATATAATTTAAGCTTAATCTCCTCAAAAAATTGCTTTCCAATAGCAGATGTATGTCAAACGGCGCTTGTGATGTCAATTAAATATTTGCCCTTGTCCTGTTCAGAATGACCAGTAAGCAGTAAGCAGTGAGCAGTAAGGCAAATAAAATCAACTACTCACTGCTTACTTTCTTTGTCATTTCGATTTGGAAAGGGTTTAACTCGTGCCTGAACGAAAACCAGGATTTTCGTTCGGGCACTAACTCGATATTCAAGTTTTCAGGAAATTTGTTCAACTCCGGCGTTGGGCAAATTAACAAAAACTTGAACATCGAGTTTAGGTTACAGTCCGGGTAAAGCGTCAAGCATCATCCCGTCATGAGTGACATTCAGTTGAAAGCCAACGATATCCTGATCGGAAAAATATTTCACGTATGTAGCTGTTGAAATATCCTGAAAAAACATCGCTTCTGCCAAGCCCACATATTTTTCATATTTTTCCAGGTGTATGGTTCGGGACGCTACCTGATCACCGGAGTTGTTATAAGCGATTAAGTTAACATCAGCCATTCCATCTTCAAGATTAACCAGCGCTATACCCGTCGCACCGTTTTTTTCCAGTTTGGGGAAAATGCCTTCCTTTCGGTTTATAGCGACGCCTGTATAACCAGCCATTTGGTTCTTTCTGGTAAACAGCTCGAAACCCGTCAACACTTTTGTATTTGATTTAACGTCTATCCAGGCAGTTTCATTTGAAAGCCCGAGGTTTGAAACCAACCCAAAATATCGTTGATGTCCTGATATGATTTCCGAAATTGAATCCAGTTGATTCCCAAAAATATCGTAAGATGTAATCGTCAGTCCAATGGTGTCAGCAGATGTGTTATAGGCAACAACTCCGGTTCCCCAACCGTCTTTTACAGCAATATGCGGAAAATACATTTGATCCGTCAAATCATCCGTAAGGGCTATGCCACTTAGAATGTTATTTTTTTCATCACAAAAAAGTTCGCTGCCGATACACCCGGAAGCGTTGGTAATAATTGCTGATGATATAGAAGGTTGAGACTCTCCACCAAAAAGTTCTGCTATTGTAAAAACACTGCAATAATTTGGCTTTAGCGTGAAGCTTTTCATTTCGCCGGTATTAAAGGTAATATTTACAACCCGTGTTTCATTTGAAGTATTCAAAAGGGATAATGTTGTTGTCCATTTTGGTTCTGAAAGTGTCGATGCGATATGGCTGACATAAATGGTGGATGAATTTATTTCTTCCCTTGAGAATGCCGGAATCGCAACCCTGTATTTGCCGTATTTGTATAATTTGGTATATCCCTTCACCTCAGCATGATTTCCGCATAAAATAATGTATTGTATGGTTTGAGACTGTGGAAATATCTCCCCGACTAAAATTTCGAGTCGTCCACTGGCAGGTATGTCAATTGGACTTTCGAAAAGGACTTCTCCGTTATCGCTGTAAGCTTTTAACGAACATTTCCGTTTAACCCATACCAACTGGCTTGAAACGAATAAATATTTCCCGCGATATATCCATCTTGATCCATAATTGCATCACGAGCTGACAAAATAATATTTTCTACGTCTTTAAATTTGAAATTATAATTAAGGTGAACGTCAAAAGAGGTCGAACGATCAATAAAATTTTGCTGAAGCGTAGACTTGAAAGATTCATAGGATGTGCATGAACTTGATGATTTTGGAACGTTTTGAATATTACGTGTTGAAAAAGTTGAAAAAGAGGACGATAGTGAAATATCCTGCCAAACCGGGTTAATCCATTTTAACTGTTTTTGATCCGCAAAAACGATATTGTTATTAAAACCACAAAGCCCGACAAAAAATAACGAAATCAGTATCAATGGTTTTTTTAGAAGCATTTTTAAATTTCTTTTTACCCGATATTCAGCTTTTATTGAGTTGTTTGCGCTACCGTTTAATATCCGGCAATTTTAATTTTATGAAAACTTTTCATATCCCGTTTTGAGGCATATGCCGGTAAAGAACGCCTCTGATATGATGATTTCATGATAAACCAAAATAAAAAAAATAGATGATAAATGATAAACAATAATTGCTCAATAAAAAAACAATTATTTTTCCTTTACAAGAACATTGACGACTATTGACAAAAAAGAGCTTCCTGTCTTAATAAAAGGTTTGTGTATTAATGGAGAATTTGGGAGATAAATGTGGCGCAAAGTTTTCTTGGCCTGATGGTTTTTGTTTTCATCGCCTGGCTTTCCAGTGAGAACAGAAGACGCTTTCCATGGAAACTGGTCGGCGCAGGACTTACCCTACAGTTTTTGATTGCTTTTTTACTGTTGAACGTATCGGTTTTTCAGACCGGTTTTTTATTACTTAATTCATTGGTCATGACATTGGAAGCGGCAACAACAGCCGGCACATCAATGGTTTTTGGTTATCTTGGCGGCGATACGCTGCCGTTTGATGAATCATTTCCGGGAGCTGCCTACGTTCTGGCTTTTCGTGGTTTGCCGATCATTCTGGTGGTCAGTGCTATTTCATCTCTTTTGTTTTATTGGAACATTTTACCCCGTATTGTCAACGTTCTTTCTTTGGGTCTGCGAAAAAGCTTTTCTTTAGGCGGTGCTGAAAGTCTCGGGGTTGCTGCAAATATATTTATCGGTATGGTTGAATCGCCTATTTTGATCCGACCCTATTTGAAAAGAATAACCCGTAGTGAACTGTTTACTCTGATGACCTGCGGTATGGCGACGATTGCAGGAACGGTGATGGTACTGTATGCTAAAATTCTTGAAGGCATTATTCCCAATGCCATGGGTCATATTCTGACTGCCTCGCTGATCAGTGCACCAGCGGCTGTTGTGATTGCCAAAGTGATGATTCCTGAAAAGGAATCGGTTACAGAAGGCACTATGATGCCTGATCAGAGTTTTAACAGCAGTATGGATGCCATCTCCCAGGGAACCTTTCAGGGAGTGCAATTGCTCATCCAGATTGTTGCCATGCTGATTGTCATGGTTGCTTTGATAGAATTGGTAAATCTGATGCTCGCGTGGTTGCCACTGATATCCGAACCATTAACGTTGCAGAAGCTGGTGGGGTTTGTTTTTGCTCCAATTGCCTGGTTGATGGGAATTCCGTGGCAGGAAGCGGTAACAGCGGGTTCGTTGCTCGGTATCAAAACGGTCATCAACGAATTTGTGGCATACCTGGAGATGGTTCGGTTAAGCCACGGAGTCATGAGCGAAAAAAGTGTTCTTATTATTAGTTATGCCTTGTGTGGATTTGCAAATCCGGGTAGTGTGGGAATTATGATTGGCGGATTGAGTGCCATGGCCCCTCAGCGTCGTCAAGAAATAGTTGCACTAGGCTTTCGTTCCTTGCTTGCAGGTACACTTGCAACTTGTATGACGGGAACCATTGCCGCCTTGCTGCTCTGAAGTTTTTACCGGTAAAGGACGGGGTATGATTATTTATTGCGACATCCCTAAAACAAAGAGAATATGATGATATCCATTGAAACCATGATAACATTTCTCACGGCATCCACGCTACTTGCCCTGGCACCAGGACCGGACAACATCTTTGTTCTGACCCAGTCGGCATTGCGCGGAAAAGTTGCGGGCATAATGGTAATGTTCGGTTTATGCACCGGTCTCATTGTGCATACCAGTGCTGTAACGTTAGGAATTGCCATTATCTTCCAAACATCAGCAATTGCATTTTCTGCTCTGAAGTTTATGGGGGCCGGTTATCTTTTATATCTTGCCTGGCAAGCTTTCCGCGCATCTTCAAACAAAATTCAAATGACAAACAATGGAAACATCAATTATCGGAAACTATATTGTCGTGGAATCTTTATGAATATCACAAACCCTAAAGTATCCATTTTTTTTCTGGCATTTCTGCCGCAATTTGCCAATCCAACGAGAGGCCCCGTATCCTTACAAATCATGCTGTTAGGAGGTCTGTTTATTCTGTCCACCATATTGGTTTTCGGAAGTATCGCCATTTTGTCTGGCAATCTGGGACAATGGTTCAACAGGTCTGCTCGTACTCAAAATGCTCTGAACAAGATTGCCGGTACTGTTTTTTTGGGGTTGGCTCTAAAACTTGCTACAACCAAACAATAAGCAAGCATTTATTTGCAAATTCCGCTGACCATATAAATGGGATCTGCCTCTTTTTTCCCGGGAAAATATTTATCGGTACTTGGCCTGGGAAATCCCCGCCGGGAAAGGGTTTGAATGTTTTCAAATCGCCCGCTTTCCAGAAAATATTTTGTTACCAGGGCCAATCGTTCAAATTCGTGGATGTGTTTCCAGATATCAATGGCCTTCGGTGGAAACCACCGGTTGGAAAATGTAATCACAAATAACCCACCGGGCTTTAATACTCTTGCTGTTTCATTAAATACATCAAAAGGGCGGATCAGGTATTCGACAGATAGTGAACAGATGACGGCATCAAACCGGTCCGCAGGATAGGGTAACACCGGATGTTGATTTAAATCATGGACTACATACGCAGATAGACGTTGATTGGCAGAAAGCTCGTTTTTGTTCATTCCTAACCCGTCAACGTGCTTCAGTTGAATATCATCCGGTAAATGGGATTGCCAGCTAGCCATCAAATCCAGGACGACCGTATCTTTTTTCAATCGCCTGCGATAAATATTCTGTAAAACAGTTTGTGACATTGCATCAATATGATGTACCATACGATCTTTCTGATAAAAAATATCATCAGGGGTTGAGTCGTTCCGCTTAAATGTATTTTCATTAAAAAAATCTGTTTTTAAAGTACCGTATCGTGTTTGCATGCCCGGTCCGGTAACCAGTTGGTCTATCCAGTCACTACAAGTACCGCCGAATTTTCGGTCATTTTGATGAATATTTTGAATTGCCATTTTCAGTCTTGCTTCAATGCCTGAAAATGGATGGTTAAAATCGACATCAGCAGTTTTGCTGTTTTGATCAATAAACCGAAACGGCGTGATGTTTTGTTTATATATACCGCTGATGTCGTTTATTATTCCTTTTGGATAAAATCGTCCTTTTGCCGGTTGCCCATCATGAAGCCGGGATACATCTAGTTGAGAGATATTGATGGTTTTTAGCAAACTTTCATTGTAATCCGGAACCGCTTCGCCGGGAGAAAATTTTAATTTGGTTGAAAAACCTTCATGTTTATTTAGAATTTCGTGGGCAACAAATCCTGGAAAATAATCCTGCCAGACATTTACCCGATGTCCAAAATATGTATCTTCATGACAAATACCGTTTTTTTCCCAGTTTAAGGAAAAGGAAATATCTCCAAGTGTATCCGATTGCAGAGTTTTCATTTTTTACTCCTTGATAATTATTATTCATAACAATTACTATTATACATTGTTTTGATTTTTCAAGTCATTGAACAACAATTAATATTCATAAGTTTTGATTAAAAAAGGTGGTGCGATTATTTCTTGCTGTGTTGCTTAATAAGATCAATATTTTCCGGTTGTTGACATGTTTGAATTTATTAGGGTAAATTTCTAAAATAAATGCAAAAACCGTGGCAGAAAAAGTCGATGTTCAACAGCCGGATTACCGGTAAGATCACTTGCCGGATTTCAAAAAAAAGGAGAAAGGGGATGGGGTCTTTGTTCGAAGCCATACCTGGAGAATTACCTCAAGAAATCTTTGATACCATATGCTTGACAGATACGATAAAAATAGAGCGAATCGTATCGCGGGGTCACGCTTCACCCGAAGGATTTTGGTATGATCAGGATAAAAATGAGTTTGTGCTGATAATGCAGGGAAGTGCCGGTCTGAGGTTTGAGAACATGGAAAATATGGTGGTTCTGAAGACAGGCGATTATTTTAACATTTCGGCTCATACAAAGCATCGGGTGGAATGGACCGACGCTACGTGTGATACAATTTGGCTTGCCGTATTCTATCAGAGATAATGACAGTAAGCCTTCTTTGATATATAGTAGCAAATCACCCGATAAAATCCCGGAAAATAATGATATGATATCTTTAGATGGTGTCGTTGATACAATTGAGTCCTTTGTCCGACAGGAAGAAATCGCTGCCCCGTTGAGATATCTTTGTGATAAGCTTCCGCCACAGGCTGATCTGTATATTGTTGGCGGGGCATTGAGAAATATTGTTATAGAGATTGTTCACGGTTACCGCCCTGAAATCGTGGATATTGATATCATTATCGGAAGTTTAGGAAAAAACTTTTCATTTGATAAGGTGCTGGCCGGAAAGCAGTATCGGTTAACTGAATTTGGGGGCGTGCGATGGTTTCCAAAAGATTCGTCCTATTCTTTTGATCTGAGTATTCTTGAAAATTTTTTACCCATTGAAAAATTTCATCTTGCGCCTACGCTTGAAAGTTTGATAAAAACTATTGATTTTACAGTAAATGTAATTATATACGATGTGAAAAAAAAAGTGTTGCATCAAAAAAATATTATTCATCATATTCAAAAAGCAACTGTAGGATTTAACTCAGATCAGGTTTATGACAAAATTTTGCTTGCCTATCGGTTGCTGGTAATCAGACATAAAACCGGTTTTTATGTTTCTGAGCATGCTTTCACGTTTCTCCGCAATTCTATCGGACTGGATTCTGTAAATGTCCTGATTAAAATTTTGGAATCGAAAGTTGGGAAAAAGAGGGCTAAAAAAATAATAGATGAATATGACAGGATGTGCATGTATAAATCCTATGAAGACTATAGAAGTAAAGAGCATCTGTTAACCATCAATGCATAAGGAACAACCCTATGAACGATCAGACATTACAAAGAATTTATTTCCGGGAATTCAAAGCCATTAGCCGGGCCATTCTGATCTATGAGGATATCAATCTTCTTATCAACCATATCGTCGAACGTATATCTAAATCTTTCGGCGTAAAAGGGTGCAGTATTATGCTGTTTGATGAACGTGAACAGCAGTTAATCAGGGTGGCTAGTTTCGGTGTCAGCCAGAGGTATCTCGATAAGGGGCCTGTTTTTGTGAATGAAAAATATAGTGCATTTGTTACAGGTGAGCCGGTATTTATCCAGGACTTCCAAAATGATTCCAGAATTCAATATCCGGGGGAAGCAAAAAGAGAGGGTATTGTATCCATGTTGTCAGTGCCGGTTGAATATCGAAGGGTTCCTATCGGTTTGATTCGAATTTATCATCATGAAAAATGGGAGTTAAATGGTGATGACTTGGATTCCTTTACGCTTTTGGCTATTCAGTTGGGGCTTGTGATTGAAAACAATGGTTTGAAAAATTTTTTTGAAAAAATAAAAGGTGCCATGGAAACAGTACCATTGCGGATGCTGAAGGGTCTCTATCATCAATGAAAAAAAGTTTTACCGATACTTCCGACTTTTTTGCGATTGATTGCGGTGATCAAATTGTTGTGGGAGGAAAGCGATATGAGGTTATCGGTCATGAAAAAGAAAGGCGTTTTGGTATAGATGACCCCAAATTCTGGGTCAAAAGAGCGGGAGTTCTGGAAACCGGGGAGAAAAAAATTATCAAGCTCTCTTATTTCGAATCCTTTGTAACGACTGTGGGGGGCGTAAAAATCCGATGTTTTCGAAATCCTGAAAAAGAAGCCAAGATTTTAGATTTAGTAAAAGGCAACCCCCATTTCATGCAAGGGGAATGGTACCATGACGAAAAGGGAAATAATATCCGAATCCTGGATATTGTTCGGGGACAAAATTTTTTTGTATATGTGGGGTCTTTGAATATGGACCACAGAACCTATTTTTATCGTGTACTGCCTGATATTTTAAAAAAACTGGTTAACGCATTTGAGGATATCCGGTTTCTTCATCTAAATGGGCTCCGCCATGGTGACATTCGAAACGATCATATCATTATTGAAAGGTCAACCGGAAATTATGTGTGGATTGACTTCGATTATGATTTTGAGGCGACAGAAAATCCGTTCAGTCTGGATATTTTTGGTGCCGGTAACCTTTTAATATATGCAGTGGGCAAGGGCTTTCATAATCTTTATGCCATAGATGCCGACAGGGATATCTATGGGGATTTGATTGACCGGTTAACAACCAGGGATTTTTCAATTCTGGATAAATGGCGCTTTGTGAATTTACAAAAATTTTTCCCCTATATTCCGAAAAAGCTAAATGATGTGCTCATGCATTTTTCGCGGGAAACAGATGTATATTATGAAATGATGGATGAAATTATAGAAGATTTAAACCGGTGTCTTTGCACTGTTTTTTAAGGTAAGAGAGGCAATTGTGGACAAATCAATCCTGGTAGCATTAAAAAATTCATTAAGCTCCAAAGCGGTTTTGGATTTTTTGATTTTCTTGCCGTTTTGTACGGATGATCTGAAGGTCACCCTTCTGAATGTTTTCCGAAAACCATCGGTCAGTGAGGAACTGATGGGTGAGGACTATAGCCGGGAAGAACCATCCAGACTGATGAATTTTTTGGAAAAAGCGCGGGATAAACTGGTGGAAAACGGATATTCGGCAGACAATATTCGGATAAATCTGGTCACCGAACCTTATCCGACCATTACCGAAGGAATCCTCGATCAGTTCAACAAGGGGAAATATTCCATGGTCGTCATTGGCCGAAGAAAAAAAACAAAGTCTGAAGAATTTGTCATGGGAGACGTAAGTGTCAAACTGGTTCGCGCGTTGGAGGCCGCTGCTGTGATGGTTGTCAAATCCGGGTAATAAACCTCCTTATTTCCGGGCTGACGGGAAACCGGTTTTATCTACAATCTGAACTACTTGTGAAGCAGGTACAATCTGAACACTTTTTTTTATTTCCGGCAGCATTTCTTGAAGAACAGATAAAGTAACATTATACGGATGGGCGATACCGACAGCTTCACCATGTTTTTGAGCTATTTGGACCAATTGATGCATTTGCCTGCGAATAAAGGGACTTTCCTGCTGATGATCAATAAAGATATCACGTTGTGCAAAAGGTAACCGTAAAAGACGCGCTGAAGATTTGCATACACTAAGGGGTGTGGTAAAGCTGTCGATAAAAAAGAGGTTTCTTTTTTTTAAGATGGAAAAAACCTGATACATTTTCGTGCTTTCGGTCGTCAGACGGGATCCCATGTGGCTGTTTACCCCAATAGCATCTGGAATAACGTCCAAATCTTTTCTTAATTGTTCGATCAGACAGTCAGGTGACATGGAAGTGAGCAGTGCACCGGGACCTGGATCAATTTGTGGATATTCATTGGGCTCCATGGGCAGATGCACCATGAGTTCTCTGCCTTCTTTTCTGGCGGCCTCTGCGATTTTTTTCTGAAATGGTG
This sequence comes from Desulfobacterales bacterium, assembly GCA_018399715.1. Taxonomy (GTDB): domain Bacteria; phylum Desulfobacterota; class Desulfobacteria; order Desulfobacterales; family SKZT01; genus M55B149. The sequence goes on from JAGYNR010000002.1 coordinate 26,561, forward strand.
TGTGGGGGATAATGGCAAACGTCAGGTTGGAATCTAACTGCAAAAATTTTTGAGCAATAAATGGATCATAACCCAGGTCGTCAATAATAATTGCGACTTTAGGAAAATCCGGACGAGGAATTTTCTCCGGCTTTATCGGCTTTGGTTCCGGGGACGGAAAAACCTCAAAAACCGGCGGCTTTTTTTTCAAAACAGGGGCGGTCGGAGAAGAAAGCCGGGAAGCCTGTTTTTTGGGAGATTCAGCGGTATGTGGAGTTTTTTCTTTTTTCGTAACCAGCGGGGAGATACTTTCCTTTCGGGATATCATCTGATGCGTTATATATCCTGCTGTTACCACGAGTATCAATAAAACAATTAGCCCGACACCGGACTTCAGCAAATATGATTTAATAGAAGTCCTTTTGTCGGGCTGTTTTCTTGGCTTTTTCGGAGAGCCGCCTTTTTTGCGCATCGACTTAATTTTGGACTGTTTTGAAGATGTCATAGCCGATCAGCATATCGAGCGCCCGCATCACCTGATTGTCAGCTTTAAGTTGTTCTAACTTCAGTGGACCGTGGCGTGTTTCGAGATTGCGAATATCGGGGGTATCTGGTCTTTTTTTATGGTTCCCCGATTCCTTTTCGGATTCGTTGTCTTTGTCATTATTAAAAAAATTATTGGGTTCTGCACCCAGATGATTTTTCAGATCTTTTTCCTTAATTCTTTTTTTGTCGGTTTTTAATTTCTGGTCCAGATACCGGTGCAAAACGACAATGTCCGGATGAATCCCTTCCGCCTGAATGGATTTACCCATGGGTGTGTAATATCTGGCAATCGTATATTTTAATCCATATCCATCCCGTAAAGATTCCACTGTTTGTACGGAACCTTTCCCAAAAGAAACAGTTCCCAGAATCAGTGCCCGCTTGTTGTCCTGAAGAGCCCCGGCAACAATTTCGGATGCGCTGGCACTACCCCCGTTTATCAGTACCACCATCGGAAAAGACGTATAACTGACATTTGAGTTTGCATTATAGGTTTTTATGGACGCTTCTCCTCTTCCTTTTATTGAAACAATGTCTCCGCTGTCCAAAAACAAATCCGATACGCTGACAGCCTGGTTGAGCAATCCACCAGGATTGTCTCTGAGATCTAAAATTAATCCTTTGAGCGGCGTTTTATTGGATTTAAAGTCTTCTAAAGCGGCAATTAAATCGTCAGTAGTGTTGTCCCTGAAATTGGTCAGCCAGATATAACCGAAACCTGGTTCGATCATAATAGCTTTGACACTTTCAATTGGAATTGTGTCCCGTACAAGAGGAAAATCAATCGGTTCAGATTCACCTTCCCGTAAAATCGTAATGGTTACCCTGGTTCCTTCCTCTCCCCGCATTTTGCTGACGGCTTCCCACAATTCCATGTCCTGGGTTGGTTCACCGTCGACCTTAATAATCCTATCCATGGCCTGAATTCCGGCTTGGTAGGCAGGAGTTCCCTCAATGGGAGATACTACTGTTAAAATACCATCTTTCATGGTAATAACAATACCAATTCCCCCGAATTCTCCGTGGGTGTCTACCTGAAGCTCCTCGAAAGCCTTCGGAGGCAGAAAAGAAGAATGGGGATCCAGGCTGCGGACCATTCCTTGAATCGCTTTTTGAATCAGCTCCTCTTTGTCTACAGTTTCAACATAGTTTTTTTCGATCAGCCGGATAACATCGGTAAAAAGCTTAAGATTTTTATAGCCCTCGTCTCCATTAGCCAGGTTATCACGGTAGAAATTTAAGCCGGCCATCCAGAATAACATTGCAATACAGATAGTTAAAAAGAACTTAAAAAACCGATTTGTATGATTTGCCATATCCTCTCCTTAGTTTATCCTTTGTTGATCCATTCTCCCGGATCAATCGGTTTGCCATGGTGGCGAACTTCAAAATAAAGTTTGGGCCCGGATATGGACCCCGTGTCCCCGACTGTCGCAATGACCTCTCTGGATTTCACCCTATCTCCTTTTGCCTTGAACAATTCCTGGGCATGAGCATATACAGTATAAAAATGAAAACCATGGTCGATGATAATCATATTGCCGTAAGTTTTAAACCAGGACGAAAAGATTATTTTGCCATCACTTACGGCATGTATGGGTTCTCCCATTTCGGCCTGAATGTTAATGCCATTTGAAAAATGGTCCACATCCAGCTTTTTATCCCGGTAAGGTCCGAAACCTAAAATAATTTTACCGTTGACCGGCAATTTAAGCAACCCCTTAAAGGCACTAAAATGTCTTTCAGGTTGGTATACATCGCCTTTTGACGTTATGGGGTGCTGTTCGATGTGCTTTATTTTTTCTTCTATAAAAGTTGCAGCCTGTTCGAATGCCTTCAATGCAAACAGTTTCAGCGATTTTTCACTCTGTATTGCTGCAAGCAGTTGAGCGCGGTTTTCTTTTTCTTGGGATAATTTATTGATTTCAGCACTGAGCTTTTGTTCCACTGCTTGTTTTGTATTTCGCTGAAATGCCAACTGATCCGTTAGCTCCTGAAGATATGCCTGCTCCGAAAGAAGCTGGTTTCGTACAGCTTCATCGTGAACAAAGATCATTTCTAGTGCCTGATTTCTGAAAAACATATCAGAGAGAGACTTCGCAGAAACAAGAACCGATAAGGTATCGAGCTGGTTCATTTTGTAGAGTGCGGTTAACCGTTTTTTGGCATAATCATACAGTAATGTTATCCTGTTTGAGATATCGTGCGTCAGTCGATGGTTTTCTGCAATCCTTTCATCCAGTACTGACAGCTCATCTTGTAGATTTGAAATCCGACTTCTTTCTGCCATTATTTTTTGTTCGATGATATCCAGTCTTTCAAGAACTGATTGTTCTTTTTCTGTAACCCTTTTAATTTCATCCTTGCTTTGTACAATTTTTTTTCCGATCGCTTCGGATGTCTCCTCGAGCTGGGCTGCATTTCCCTCATTTTCAGAAATATCATTGATAGTCAGCACATGAAGAAACCTCGGAGAATTCCGGACATAGCCGGTTACGTCATCTTGACGAACTTTAAGCCAATCTCCTTTTTTTTCAATGATTTGTACCTGATTTCCCCGAATCAGAACTTTAATCGGCGCTGCTTTTATACCGGGTTGAGGCCGCAAATTCAACCGGTCAACGGTTATAATCCCAACATCTGCATATGCCTGCCCGATAACCCAACAAACAGCTATGAACAAAAATCCTGAAGTTATACCTATTTCCTTAAAAATTGTTTTAAAGAAAGGTAACATCCCAACCATCCTAAAATCATACTTGCGATCATAATGCTCAAACAGGTGTTCATAGAAAGAAAATGAATATTGATAAACGATAATCCTTGTTGATCAGAAGTATTCAGATATTGATATCCAAAATAAAGTACCATCATTCCCGCAAAGGCGCCAAGCCCTCCTTGTATGATTGCTTGAATATAAAAAGGCGTCTTGATAAACCATTCCGATGCTCCTACCAGGCGCATGATTTCGAGTTCATCCTGACGGGCATAAAGTACCAGGCGAATTGTGTTGGCAATAATAAAAATGCCGGCCATGACAAAGAGACCTGCAGTAGCAAGTCCGACCAAACGAAACAGGTCGAAAACAGCGGAAAACCTTTCGATCCATTTTTGCCCGTACTCTACCTGTTGCACACCCGGTATTGATTCGATTTTCAGGGCAACAGCCTCGATTTCATCCAGATCGGGTCCCTTTCTTCGGAAATTTGAAGCTACTTGAACATCGAATGCATCAGGCAGTGGATTTTCCTTTAGATTGTCCAGTAATGAACCCTGTCGATTCAATTGCTTTCTTAAGATTGCCAGTGCCTCTTCTTTTGAAATAAACCGAACCTTGTTGACCAGATTGATTTCCTGGATATTTTTTTTTACTTTGGAAAAATCGATGGCGTTTGTGCCTGGTTGAAGATATACCATTATCCGAATGCCACTTTTCCAGTCACTGATAGCCCCGGCGGCATTATCCAAAAAAAGTAAAAATGTGCTGATAATTAAAATAATTAACCCGATAATCACAATCGTGATAGAACTGACGAAACTATTTTCCAGAATATCTTTAAAAGCTCTTTTGACAAAGAGAAACATCTCTTAAAAGTCCCTTATGGGTTCATGCCAGGTAATCGCTTGAACCTTGCCGTCTTTCAAATGTACAACGCGGCCGCCGGTTTTTCGGATTAACTCCAAATTGTGGGTAGCCAGGATGACGGTAGCACCCCGAATGTAGAACTGGATAAGCAGTTTAAGGACAATTCCGGCAGATTGGATATCCAGATTTCCAGTAGGCTCATCGGCAAGTATAATTTTCGGATCCGTTGCCAATGCTCTGGCTACCGCAACCCGCTGCTGCTCACCTCCGGAAAGACTAGGGGGGTACATATCGATCCGGTCTTCCATACCGACGGTCCTTAACACGCTGCGAATTTTTTGGGGAATAATCCGTCCTTTTTTTCCTGTAGCTTCGAGCACCAACGCAATGTTATGATAAACTGTTTTTTGAGGAATCAGTTTATAATCCTGAAATATAATACCAAATTTTCGTCTGAATAAAGGGATTTTCTTTTTGGAAATGCGGGCAATGTTAACACCGTCCACCAGGATTTGTCCCTGGCTGGCGTACTGGCCTAAATACAAAAGTTTTAAAAGGGTTGTTTTACCTGCACCGCTGGGTCCACTGATAAACAGAAACTCGTTTTGTGCTACATCAACAGTAATATCCACCAAGGCGTTTTTATCGCTATAGGTTTTATAAACATGAAAAAGACGGATAATTGAACTTTTTTTTTGTAGGTTGACCATCTATTCTTTCACTGAGGTCCGGCTATCCTTGAGGCGAATATTTTAGTTCCTGTCAATTGTTTTTAGATTGACCCTCTTCTGTTTTACTGGTATATCGTGAAACAAAAAAAATCAAGGAGTGCTGTTTCCAGTTTTCCTTGTTTTACCTCCGCTAAGATCCCATCAACTTAGACTTCTTCTATCTCAGTGGAGGTTTTTTTATTTAGAGAAAGGAAATACCGGTTTCCATGATAAATTATTAAATAATTTTAAATGTCAATGATTCGTATTTGTGTCGGGATCGGAAATTTCTGGCACAGGAATTTTTGTAAACTTGACACCCTCTTTTTTCAGTAGTTTTTCTTCTGTTTCAGTGCTTACACCTCGAATATTTCTGGCTTCTGATACACCGTAATGGATTTTTAACGCTTCTTTGGCAAAATCTACTCCTACATTTTCGAAATTATTTTCAACAAACTTGATAACTTGCTGTTTTAAAATTTCCATCTCATTGGCTGGTTCAACTTTATTTTTATCGGTATTTTTATCTGGTGGTGAAGATTTTATACCGAAAGTGGATGGCACCTGCTCAATGTTTTTATCGTCACACAAGGGACAAGCAATAAAGCCTCCATCCATTTGCTGTTGATAAGAGGTGATACTCTTAAACCAGCCTTCAAATATATGGCCGTTGCTGCATTTTAAATCGAAAACAATCATGAGAATTCCTGTTTCAATTTTCAGCACTGTTAAATGACTGTATATTGCCTGGCTATCAAAAGATATCCCAAAAGGCAGCCTTCCGATGATTCCTCCATATCGATTCATCCTTAACATATTTTAATTAACACAGGTATCATAAATTTTAAAGAAATTATTGACATATTCGCCGTGAGCGCTCAAAATAACTAATTTTTTAAATATTGGGTTCAAAGCTTTTCGGATATTGACGGCATATAAAGACGGAGAAGTTAATCCATGTATTATAAACGTATCATAACCGCTCTTGCGATGTTTTTATTATTTCCTGTGGCAGCATTACCCCAAACGATGTATGTGACCGATCTTATGGAGATTACGATGCGTACAGGAAAGGGCTTGGACCGAAAAATCATTGCCATGCCCCAATCCGGTCAACGAGTGGAGGTTTTAACGTCGGAAGGTGACTGGACACAGGTCAGACTGCCAAACGGAAAGGAAGGATGGGTTTTATCAAGATTTTTGACATCCTCTGAACCAAAATTTATAACGTTGGAAAAACTTGAAAAAAAATATCAAACACTCACACAGCAAGTCGATAGGCTCACTGAGGAAAGCCAGAAACTAAAAACAGAAAACCAACGTCTAAGCACAGAACTGAAAACCAGAAATGATGAGATTAACCGTTTGAAAACGGCCTATGAAAACTTAAAAAACGAAGCATCGGATTTTATGGAACTAAAGGCGAGTCATGAACATTCCACTCAAAAACTTCAGGAAGTAACGCGGAAAGCGGAAAAGGTAGAAAGTGAGCTGTTTTCAATTCGAAAGCAGCAAAATATTCGATGGTTTTTGGCAGGTGCTGGTGTTCTGATGGTAGGGTTTTTGATCGGATTTAGTTTCAAAAAGCAGCGAAAACGATCATCGTTGATTTAAAGTAAACAAAGAGTGCTAAATGAACATAAGAACTGATTTTTTGGTGATTGGCAGCGGAGTTGCGGGACTTTCTTTTGCTTTAAAAGTCGCTGATGTTGGCAAGGTAGCCATTGTTACCAAAAAAGGGATAACGGATACCAACACATCTCAGGCCCAGGGAGGGATTGCGTCGGTTTTCAGTGATGCAGACTCCTTTGATCTTCATATTCGGGATACACTGGTAGCCGGTGATGGTCTTTGCAATCGGGAAGTTGTGGAAATGGTGGTCAAGGACGGACCGAAACGAATCCGTGAACTGGTGGAATTAGGAGTTCGGTTCAATTTGGCTGAAAATAATCAAAAAGGCAATTCCAATACCTCCGGGAAGACACATTCCTTAAATCTGGACTTAGGACGTGAAGGCGGACATTCCCAGAAACGGATTGTCCACGCACAGGATATGACCGGCCAGGAGGTAGAGCGGGTTCTGGTAGAAAAAGTAAAACAACACCAAAATATCACTTTGTATGAAAACCATATTGCCATCGATCTTATCACCTTTTCTACCCGTATGAGACGAGGTCTTACTACGACCACCCATGAGGATTTTTGTTGTGGGGCATATGTTCTGGAGAATGAAACGAATCAGGTAAAGACCTTTGCTTCCGAAATTACCCTTTTGGCCACTGGTGGCTCTGGTAAAGTATATTTGTATACCAGTAACCCGGATGTTGCTACCGGTGACGGCATTGCCATGGCCTACCGTGCCGGCGCGACGGTTGCCAATCTGGAGTTTGTCCAATTTCATCCGACATGCTTATATCATCCTGAAGCCAAAAACTTTCTGATTTCAGAAGCAGTCAGGGGTGAAGGAGGGATTCTGATTGACCGTGCCGGCCATGCATTTATGGAGCGATATGATCCGTTAAAGGATCTGGCCTGTCGTGATGTTGTCGCACGCGCCATTGATCTGGAGCTGAAAAAAAGTGGTGCGGATTCGGTTTTTCTCGATATTTCTCATAAAGACTCAGACTTTATTAAAACACGTTTTCCGAATCTCTATGAAAGATGTCTGTTATTTGGCATCGATATGACCAAAGAACCGGTGCCGGTTGTACCTGCAGCTCATTATATGTGTGGTGGTGTCGTTACCGATATGTTTGGTCGTACAGATATTAACAAGCTTTACGCAGTTGGTGAGACAACCTGTACCGGCCTTCATGGTGCTAATCGTCTGGCCAGTAATTCTCTTGTTGAAGCTCTTGTTTACGCCCATCAGGCATCCAGACAATCTGTAATGGATATAAATGCATCAGATTTCAAATCTACGCCCAAGCTTCCTCTTTGGGACGAGGTGGGGACATCTGATAGTGATGAAGGCATAATGGTTGCCCATAACTGGGATGAAATCAGGCGCTTTATGTGGAATTATGTGGGGATTGTTCGTTCCATCAAGCGACTGGAAAGGGCAAAACGGAGAATTGAGATCATCCAGAAAGAAATTCAGGAATATTATTGGAATTTCAGGGTGGCTCCCGATCTGATTGAACTTCGCAATATAGCAGTAGTAGCAGAACTTATTATTCGATGTGCTATGCACAGAAAGGAGAGCCGTGGACTTCATTATAATATCGAATATCCCCATCGTGATGATCAGCGATGGCAAAAGGACACGGTGGTTCGGCGGCCATTTGTAGGGTAATAACCCATGTTCAAAGAGTATTTCGGGGATTAAAATTTGAGTCTGACGCAAATATTGGCGAAAAAGACAGTTTTTGTTCAGGCACTAGATAACCGTAATTGGCATTGACAAGTAAGGTTTTTGCTTTATTTTTGATCATAAATCAATCTTGTTAACCCTTAATATAATTGTAAACCTGAATAAATTAAAATAACCTGAGAAGCTGTATGAGTAATAAGCGTGATTATTATGAAGTATTAGGTATTGATCGGTCTTCGGGTGCAGCCGAGATCAAATCGGCCTATCGAAAACTTGCACTCAAATATCATCCGGATCGAAATCCCGGCGACAAGGCTTGTGAAGAAAATTTCAAGGAAGCCTCGGAAGCATATGAGGTTTTAAGAGATCCTCAAAAACGACAGCTATACGACCAGTTTGGTCACGCGGGCCTCGAAGGCTCCGGATATTCCGGCTTTAGCGGATTTGATGACATATTTTCGAGTTTTGGGGATATTTTTGAGGGCATCTTTGGCTTTGGAGGTTCCAGACGCTCACAAAGGCATGTACAAAGGGGGGCGGATCTTCGGTATGACCTGGAACTGGATTTTATGGAAGCTGCTTTTGGGACCGAAAAATCAATAGATGTTGAAAAATTTGAATCCTGTCCAGAATGTAATGGAAAAGGCTGCCAAAAAGGGACTCATCCGGAAAGATGTTCCCATTGCAATGGTACCGGTCAGGTATCCCGCTCTCAGGGATTTTTTACGGTAAGTACAACCTGTCCGGTTTGTCGGGGCACTGGACAGGTGATTCCGAGTCCATGCGAAAAATGTGGGGGGACCGGTCGGATCAAAGCGAAAAAGAAAGTGTCTCTCAGAGTACCCCCGGGTGTCGACAACGGATCACGGCTGAGACTTTCCAATGAGGGAGAAAGTCCTCCTTACGGGGGAGTTCCAGGCGACCTGTATGTTTTTATTCACGTAAAACCTCACGATTTTTTCGAAAGAAAAGATACCGATATCTTTTGTCAGATACCGATATCTTTTGTTCAGGCCTCTCTGGGTGATACCATAACGGTCCCCACATTAAACGGCAATGAGACGCTGGAAATTTCTAAAGGCACTCAGCCTGGAGAAATTAGGCGTATTAAGGGAAAGGGGATTCCGTCTTTGAGAAATGGTCATCGGGGGGATCAGGTCATTCAGTTGATGGTGCGGACACCCACCGGCCTGAATAAAAAACAGGAAAAACTGTTAAAGGAGTTTGCTAAAATCGAGGATTCCAAGATGTCCACAAAACTGAAAAATATACTTAAAATGGTTGCTTCGGAAGCGGCTTCTTAAAAAAACGGTTCAACCTTTCGTTTGAAGTTCAGCGGTTTTAATAATCATTGTTAAACTTTTATTCATTGTAGAAGGAAAAAAACGCAATATGTTCGAACTGAAAGTGGTAACCCGTTTTGCTGCGGCGCATCAGTTGAAAATGGTAGCTAAGAAATGCGAGAACCTACATGGACATAACTGGAAAATTGAAGTGTTTGTTGGCGGGAACAACCTCAATTCTGCGGGCGTATTAATGGACTTTGGTCTTTTGAAAGAACATATCAGAGGTATTATCTGTGAACTGGACCATACATTTTTAAATGACTTGGAGTTTTTTAATGATGAGTATCCGCCTTCCTCCGAGAATATCGCTTATCATATTGCCAAAAAACTCCAGAATAAATCATTGCCCGATGGTGTACGGGTTACCCGTGTCAGTGCATGGGAATCGGATGATTCCTGTGCTACCTATATTCCATCGCAGCCCAAATAAGGTCAAAATCAGAATTGCTGTTAGAACATCAGTCAATCCTTTGAAGTGTCGGCAACGGAAATGCGTTTGCGGACTTTCAGTCCCTGTTCATAGCAGTACTTTCCATACCAATTGATCTGACGGCATATCCCTCGAATCAGGCTGACTTCCTTAGCGCGAAGCGGGAGACGGGAAAAAAACCGGCGGAAATTATCCAGCCAGTATTCGGGATTATCCGGATTGATAAAACTGATTTTAATCAGTATTTCTTTCATCTGGCTGTACATGCCATCAAGTTCGTGACGGTTGGCCAGGCGGGGAACAAAATGTTTTTCCTGTTCTTCCATCGATGCTTTGTGTAGTTCGTAGCAAATAACCATTACAGATTGCGCAAGATTTAAAGAAGAAAATTGTGCGGTGGGAATATTGACAAGAAGATGGCAATTTCGAATATCCTCGTTGGTTAATCCCCGATCTTCCGGTCCGAAAACGATGGCAATACGATTTTCGTAAGATATGGGTATCAGTTTCTGTGACATTTTTTCAGGTGAATTCTTGGCGTGACGGCGGTTTCCCATGCGGGCGGTGGTGCCGACGACATAACTGAACAGTTTTAATGCGGCCGGAAGATTCGGGAAAATCCGAATAGCTTCGACAATCTTTCGGGACTCATGAGTGGCCAGCTTCAAAATTTTTTCCACATCGTAGGTTCTAGGATCAACTACGATCAAACTGCCAATCCCCATGTTCCGGATCGCTCTGGCGGCGGCCCCGATATTTTCGGGATAGCGGGGCCGATTCAAAACAATGCTGATATTATCCAGATTTATTTTAGAGATCATTCACCTGTAATTTCCAACTGGTTGAAAAAGTAGTTTATTTCAAAAGTAGCGGTCTCCGGTGAATCTGATCCGTGAACCACATTTTTTTCGATATCCGTGGCATAGTCTTTTCGGATCGTTCCCTCAGCAGCCTCTTTATAGTTGGTGGCTCCCATGATTTCCCTGTTGCGGGAAATGGCGTTTTCTCTTTCCAGTATCATGACGACGCAGGGCCCGGAGGACATGAAATCGGTAAGACTGTCGAAAAATGGTTTTTCTTTGTGGACAGCATAAAACCCCTGGGCCTGTCTTTTGTTCATCCGGATCATTTTCATGGCAACGATTTTAAAACCTGAACGCTCAAATCGCTGGAGAATATTTCCGATCAATCCCCGGGAGACACCATCAGGTTTAATAATAGATAATGTTTTTTCCATGGTATTTTATCCTTTCTTAACTGTTATCAATGCAATTTCAAACTGGTCGTCGGTCAGATACCAAAAGAAGCATCGTTCGTCAATGTTAGGTTTTTGTTATCAGTCATTCAATGACTTTTTTATCCACGTTGACAAACAGGGACTGTTCATCTATCAAAAAATTAAATTTATAACCCCTAATAAATTAAATAGGAGATGAAACAGTGAATCAAGCAGTAAAAGAGGCAATATTCAAAGCAGTGAATCGGGAGCCTTTTGCATCGGCCATGGGGATGCAGCTTATTTGCCTGGAAGCGGGATATTCCTGTGTAGAGATGGATTATAATCCTGGACTGATGGACAATATTTACCGGCGAGCTCATGGGGGCGCTATTTTCAGCCTGATTGATGAGGCGTTTGAAACCGTTTCACAAGCTTACGGGACAATTGCGGTGGCCCTGAATATTAATGTCACGTATGTTCGCAGTCCGGAACCCGGGGACCGGCTCAGGGCGGAAGCTATGGAAATCAGTCGAACCCGGCGTACCGCCAGTTACGACATCAAGGTGACTGATAAACGGAACCATACTCTGATCGCATCATGTCAGGCACTGGCATACCGGACCGGAAAACCGATTCCTTTCCTCTAAGTTTATTTTTCTGTCGGGCCTAAAAGTCCACTTTTGCATCTAAACAAATTCATACATATTTTTTGATAATGGTTTATACAATTTTAAAGGTGAGGTAATCTTATGCAAAATGGAAATAGTTCAATTGCAAGGGAAATCATGAGGGACTTTGCAGATTTGACCGGATTGACCCAGGCCCGGAAAAAAGCTGTCCGTTATTTATGGACAGACGCATTTGCAGTGTGTAATTTTTTGGAAATTTTTCACCAAACCCATGACAGGTTTTATCTTGATCTTGCCTTGCGGCTGGTGGATCAGGTTCATTATGTGCTGGGCAGGCACCGGGAGGACGATCTGAGGGAGGGATGGATCAGCGGACTCGATGAGCAGGAGGGTAAAAAATGTCCTACAAAAGGAGGGTTAAGAATTGGTAAAAAATTAAACGAGCGTAAACTTGCAGAACCGTTCGATGATCGTCTGGAGTGGGACCGTGATGGTCAATATTATCACTACTTGACTAAATGGATACATGCTCTCAATTGCATGACCATTGTTACCCAAGATCCCGTTTTCAATCGTTATGCTGAAGATCTTGCCAATACAGCTCATTCGGCTTTTATTTATCATTTATCAGACGGAACCAAACGAATGTATTGGAAAATGAGCATTGATTTGACTTATTCCCTGGTACCCTCCATGGGGCACCATGATCCTCTCGACGGGTTTATAACCTATAACGAGGTTCGGGCTACTGCAAAAAAATACGGTCGTCATGGCGAGAGTCCGGTTTTGAAAGATCAAATTGCGGATATGGCTGATATTTGTGACGGCAAGAACTGGGCCACCAATGATCCGCTTGGTATCGGAGGTCTTCTTTTCGATGCCTGGCGTATAGCACAATTGATAGTTACCGGTGATGTTAATCTTGACAAGCTGCTGGAAAATTTGCTGGAGGATGCACTGACCGGTCTGAAATCTTTTGCAACCGTTCACCCTCTAAACCTTCCAGCAGAATATCGTCTTGCATTTCGAGAGTTTGGCCTGTCCATAGGCTTGAAAGCAATTAGTCAACTAAGCACATTGATTGGTGAAAATCCATATTATTTTGATCCTTCCCTGCCATTGAAGCTTAAACCCTTAATGGATTATAGTGGTTTAATTGAGCAAATTGAAAATTTTTGGAAAAATTCAGCCAACAGAGAATCTATGACATGGAAAGACCATCGGGATATTAATATGGTCATGTTGGCCACAAGTCTTGCTCCCGCTGGTTTCCTGTGTTTAAGTTAAAACGGCAGCAATTCTAATTATGACAATCACATGAAATGATGGATTCGTTATCGGGATCGGGATCGCTATCGGAATCGGGATCGAAATCGAGTACACCTCAAAGGCAACATATTCGATAGGGATAGCGATCCCGATTCCTATAGCGATTATTATCGTCCAATATCGGATCTTGATGTTTGAGTCAAAATTAGAACTGCTGGTTAAAATGGTGTGTTGATTTTATATTGGTGGATTGGTAAATTTAAATAAGAGGTTGTTACATTAAGAAAAATCTTTTCCTTTCAGCAGGCCGGTTGTCCATTCATCAATAATCATAAACGGGGGTTGGAGGGGATTTTTTTGTGAAAAAATGGTTCAGAAAAAAATGAAAAGTGATTATTTTAAAAGACAACTGTATTTCATGTCCAGTATAGGACTTTTTTACATTATTATCATTGCGCTGTTTGCTGTCCCGCTTCTGGCAGCTTTTGTTGTGGTTGTGATTCGGGGTGTTTTTGATTTCAGATATATTATATTGGGTGGCGCAGTGATTCTTATCGGTTTTGTTATTTTTTTTATTTCGAAATTTTTGATTCGGTTGATCGCAAAAATTCGAAAAGATGGTTTCCTGGCCTTACGCCAGGCGCGTGAGCAGGCCAGAAAAGGAGAATCTGTACAGGTAGAATTATTAGGTGGGCTTGTAAAGCTTTCTTATGCCGGAAAAAACGACCCTCAATCCCTGTCTTGCGGTTATCATGAACCCTTGTTGATCGAGGGCAGAAGAGAAAATTTGCAACCGGAAACAGATCCCATTGAAAAACTAAAACGGCTTTCCGAATTGAAAGATCAGGGCATTATCGAGGAAGATGAATTTTTACTGTTGAAGAAAAAAGTTATTCGTGGTTTTTGTGATACCAATGCAGAATAACTGATTTGAATGTTAGATTTTACCGGGGTTATTTCAGGCTGAAACGGACAAGGAGGATGCAATGGAAAAAAGGTTTACTGCCGTTATCATCATTTTATGTTTTGTGATGTTGTCATGCAGCGATTCGCCGGAAAAACCGGAGACCACAACTCAGACAGATACGGCAAGAGAGAAAACTGTTATAACAGCGGAAAAGAAAGAACAGGCAGAAAATACCCAAAAAAAAGATGCGGTCCCGGTAAGTGATGCAACCCTGGATTGTATTAGCTGTCATGAATCCATACATCCCGGTATTGTCGAGGACTGGAAAAACAGTAATCATGCTGTGGTAACACCTGCCCAGGCGTTACAGAGGAAAGAGTTGTCGGGTAAAAACATCTCTGAAAATTTTCTAAAATGTTCAGTTGGCTGTGCAGAATGCCATACCATGAGAACCAAAGCCCACGCCGATACATTCTACCACAATGGCTATGATGTTCACGTTGTAGTGAGTCCGGATGATTGTGCAACCTGTCATCAACAGGAAGCTAAGCAGTATGCGTTGAACCTGATGTCATTTGCGCACAAAAATCTCGAAGATAATCTTTTGTATCAGGATCTTCAGAGAAATATACTTGGAGACCCGGTAACCAAAAATGGAAAAGTTTACTTTGATCCTGCCAACACAGCAACTTCAGAAGAAGCCTGTCTTTATTGTCATGGAACCTGTCTTGAGGTAAAGGGCACCGAAGTTCGGAAAACGATGCTGGGTGAGATGGAATTTCCGGTACTATCCGGGTGGCCTAATCAGGGAGTCGGGAGGGTCAATCTTGATGGTAGTCGTGGTTCCTGCACTGCCTGTCATACCCGGCATCAATTTTCCATTGAAATGGCCCGAAAGCCGTATACTTGCAAGGAATGCCATGTCGGTCCCGATGTTCCTGCTTCCAAAGTGTATGCTTCCAGCAAGCATGGCAACATTTTTTCCGCCATGCAGCACAAATGGGATTTTTCAGCAGAACCATGGACTATTGGAAAAGATTTTAGTGCACCCACCTGTGCAGCCTGTCATATCAGCAAACTGATAAGTACCGACGGTATGGTCGTTGCGGAAAGAACCCACCGGATGAGCGATCGGATTCCCTGGAGAATTTTTGGGTTAATCTATGCCCATCCCCATCCAAAAGAACCTGATACCACACAGATTCGCAACCAACAAAATTATCCATTGCCAACGGATCTGGATGGCGGATTTGCTGAAGATTTTCTTATCGGTAAGGAAGAAATGGAAAAACGAAAAACAACCATGCAGGGTATTTGTTTAAGCTGCCATGATACATCATGGGTCGATGGCCACTGGTCCCGGTTTGAAAATGCCATTGCAAAAACAAATGACCAAACGAAGTTTGCCACACAAATTTTGATGGAAATCTGGGAAAAGGGATATGCCGGTGGCATTCCAACGGGAGAAAGTCCCTGGGATGAAGCAGTCGAGAAAAAATGGACCGATATCTGGCTGTTGTATGCCAATACCACCCGGTTTGCCTCGGCCATGGGGGGCGGCGGTGATTACGGTGTTTATTCCGACGGTCGTTATCATTTAACCAAAAGAATTATGGAAATGCAAGACTGGCTTGAAATGAGAAAAAGGATTGATACGCGGTAAGATAAAAAACAAAATACGCAGAGTATCAAACTTTTTTTTAAGGTTAACTGATATTTTGCATAACCATCAATATAGATAAAGAGAGGGATTTAACCATGGCAATAGATACAACAGAGGCAATGAGTCCGGAAAAAATAAAATCCCTCATAAAGTCTGAGTTGCCAATTTTAATTCAAAATGATTCCGAGATACAAGCGTTTATCATGAAACTCGCGGATCAAAGATTTGCGGATAAAAAGCAAACCAAAGGGCGTATCGAACAACTGATAGAGGAACTAAAGCGGGATAGAGAGGAAGACAGGCGCAAATGGACAGAGGCCAAACAGGAATTTATTCGGCTTCATGAAGAAATCATGGCAATTGCCAAAAAACATGATCGAATGGTCGGTGCTTTTGGTGCCCGCTGGGGATTGCAATCGGAGACAACATTCAGAAATGCACTGGCGGGAATATTGACAGATGACATGTAAATGGTATGCTGTTTGTCCGTTAAGAAGCTGGGAACGGCAGGGAAAAATATCGGATAAATGGAAAAATGAGTATTGTTCAGCGGAAAAAAATTGGAAATTATGTAAAAGATATCAAATGGAGGAAAAGGGGATTCCTCACGCTAATATTTTACCTGATGGTAGCAGACTTTCTGGCTCGTAATATTCATCATTGAAAACAAATCGTACAATTTTCTTTCCAAAGTTACCCCCTTATGAATAAGAGAGTAAAATCGATGAAAACCATTCTTGCAGCCGATATAGGGGCTACGAACAGCAGATTCGGACATTTTGTCTTAGATCAGCGGAGCACTCTTTCCAAAAAGGGCACCATATGGTTTGAGACCAAACGGTCCTCATCATTTGTACAACTTTTAAACCGGCTTGATAAAGAAAATTTTTCGCTTACCCCTCAGCAAGCTGATATGGTGGTTATAGCAGTTGCCGGACCGGTGGAAAGAAAAACATTTAGTTCTCCTCCTTTCATTTCCTGGACCATTGATATTACCAACGCATTCGAGGATTGTGGAATCAGAAGGTGTTTTCTCATTAATGATTTTGTTGCTCAGGCATATGCCTGCTGCTCTCCTGTCGCAACATCAAAAACGGTTATTCTGAATGGAACAGCAGATTCCGGAGCAGCCCTGGTAACACTTGGGGCCGGGTCTAATCTGGGCAAGGCCGTACTGGTACCTGATGGACATGGTGGGTTTATTGCGTTGCCATCCGAAGGCGGCCATACCAATATGCCGCTGGTTTCCGATCAGGAACTTGAATTTAGCCAATTTGTATGTGCCTTGACAAAAGAGCCCTATCTGACACAAAATACGGTTGTTTCAGGTAAGGGTTTGAGTTTTATTCACCATTTTCTTACGGGCGAACAGCTTGACCCTGAGACAATAGGAGAAACGGTTAACGCTAATGATGAAACTGTCCGGTGGATGGCTACATTTTATGCAAGGGTCTGCAGGAATTTTGCTCTGGATTGCCTGGCCATGGGAGGCGTGTACATCACCGGCGGGGTAGCCGCCAAATTACCCCTGCTGATCAAGCATCCTTCATTTGAAAAGGAATTTCAAAATTCCAAAACAATGGAGCATATCCTGATTAAAATTCCGGTTTTTTTGATGACCGACGAAGAAAACGGGCTGTGGGGTGCTGCATGCTTTGGAAAACTGCAACTATTCTGAGTTTTATTGCGATTCGCGGATAATCAGTCTTTTCAAGCAATTCTAATTTTTCCAGCAGTTATAATTTTGACTCTTTTTCAGCAACCGAATTATTAACCATTAAAGATTTTTCTGAAAATAAAATCAAAATTTGAATTGCTGGGTCTTTTCGCAATGTCTTTACGAAATCGGTTACCTGTGATAAAAAAATGAATAAATTTAAAGTTCAAAAAATTTAGAATTTACAAGATTAGAAGATTAGAAAGTGAATAGATGCGGGTTGGAATCGGGTATGATATTCATCAATTAGTATCAGGGCGAAAACTGGTGCTGGGGGGGGTCACAATCCCATTTGAAAAGGGACTTCTGGGACATTCCGATGCTGATGTTTTGCTTCATGCTGTCTGTGATGCCATTTTGGGAGCTGCGGCGCTAGGTGATATCGGTCGTCATTTTCCGGATTCATCAGATGAGTTCAAAGATATCTCGAGTATTGTATTACTCGAAAAAACATATGAGATGATTAAAAAAAAAGGATTAAAAGTGGTCAATGTAGATGCCACCATTTTTGCCCAAGTGCCCAAACTGTATCCGTTTCATACCAGAATGGAAGAAAATATTGCCCAAATAATTGAATGCGGGATAAATCAGATTAATATAAAAGCAACTACTGCTGAAGGACTCGGACCTGTCGGCAGGAAAGAAGGCATTGCCGCTGTCTGTGTTGTACTTCTTTCACCAAGAGAATATGTTGGAAATGGGGAAAATGAATGATGACAATTCGGGTTTATAATACGCTGGGAGGGAAAAAAGAAACATTTGAAACCGTCGAACCCAAAAAGGTCCGGATGTATGTTTGCGGCCCAACGGTTTATGATTATTCTCATATCGGTCATGCCAGGTCTGTGGTTGTTTTCGATGTTATCGCCCGATATTTGACGTCTCAGGGATATGATGTCAATTATGTGCGAAATTTTACGGATGTGGATGACAAGATTATTCAACGGGCAAATGAACTTCAGATGGATTCATCGACCGTAGCGGAAAAGTATATTGAAGAATTTAATAAGGACATGGGAGCATTAAATGTCCAAAGGGCCACTTATGAGCCTAAAGCCACCGAGCATATCTCAACTATTATTCATATCATTGAAAAAATCTTTCAAAAGGAGGCTGCCTACCAGGTTGATGGTGATGTCTATTTTTCTGTGGCATCTTTTCCCGAATATGGAAAACTATCAGGAAGAAAACTTGAAGACATGGTTGCCGGTGCAAGAATCGAGATCAATCCCCAAAAACGAAATCCCATGGATTTTGCCCTGTGGAAATCGGCAAAGCCCGGAGAACCCTCATGGGAAAGTCCATGGGGAAAAGGCCGGCCCGGCTGGCATATCGAATGCTCAGCCATGAGCAGTCGCCTTTTAGGTGAAACTATCGATATTCACGGCGGTGGAAAAGATCTTATTTTCCCTCATCATGAAAACGAAATCGCTCAGTCTGAAACGGCATTCGGCAAACCCTTTGCCAAATACTGGATTCACAATGGATTTGTTAATATTAATCAGGAAAAAATGTCCAAATCTTTGGGGAATTTTTTGATGATAAAAGATGTTATCAAATCTTTTCATCCCGAAGCAGTCCGGTTTTTTCTTTTGTCGAATCATTACAGAAGCCCGATCGATTTTTCTGAAAAAGCCATGGAAGAAGCGACCATCGGACTGGAAAAAATCTATTCGCTTCTACAACGACTGATGGATCAGTTCGGTACAAAACCGGAAACAAAATATTCGCAAGGAAACGTTTGGGATCAGTTTTGCAAGGCTATGGATGACGATTTTAATACGGCACAGGGCATTGGGATTCTGTTTAGTACAGTCAGGGATCTGAATCGTTTGCTGGATAACAAAGATGGCAATTTTACCGATCAGGAAAAAGAAGAAATAATGACATCATATGCTGATATATTAAGGATCGGTAATATTTTGGGGATCTTAAGTCTTTCACCCGGCCAATATTTCCAGGAAAAACGACAAAAATATGTCAAAAAACATTCCGTTGATCCGGAGAAAATCGAACAGATGATCCGGGAGCGCACGGAGGCCAGAAAAGTCAAAAACTGGGCCAAAGCAGATGAAATTCGGGCACAATTGGAAGATATGAATATCATTCTTGAGGATCGTCCGGATGGCACTATCTGGAAATTCAAAGAATAATTATAAATGAATCATTTTATCATAAAATCAGATTTTTCACCTACCGGAGATCAGCCCAACGCCATCTGTAAATTGGCCGGAAACCTTTCAGCCGGCCATCGCCACAATGTATTGCTGGGGGTTACCGGTTCCGGCAAAACGTTTACCATGGCCCATGTCATCGCACAACTGCAAAGGCCGGCGCTGATTATTGCTCCGAACAAAACCCTTGCAGCGCAGTTGTATAATGAATTCAGGTATCTGTTTCCGGATAACGCTGTAGAATACTTTGTCAGTTATTATGATTACTATCAGCCCGAAGCTTATATTCCGTCCTCGGACACTTACATTCAGAAAGATTCATCTGTCAATGAAATGATCGATAAGATGCGCCATTCGGCCACACGGTCGGTGTTGTCCCGCAGGGATACCATCGTTGTTGCCAGTGTCTCCTGTATATTTGGTCTGGGAGCGCCTGAAGATTATCTGGCAATGCGGATGGATTTAAAAAACGGTATGGAGCTGTCCAGGGATCGGCTGTTATATGACCTGGTTGCTATGCAGTATGAAAGAAACGATATTGATTTTCATAGGGGGGTGTTTCGGGTCAGGGGAGACCGTGTGGAGATTTTTCCGGCTTATGAGGAAGAAAAAGGTGTCCGTGTCGAATTTTTTGGAGATGAGATTGATCGTATTTCGGAATTCGATCCTTTAAGGGGAACGGTAAAAAAGTCCTTGGAGGAGGTGACCATTTATCCTGCCAGCCATTATGTTACGCGGGAGCGAACGCTCAAAACAGCTATTGAATCCATCAAGGAGGAGTTAAAAGAAAGAATCGCAGGGTTCCGGTCCCACCAAAAGCTTATCGAGGCCCAACGAATCGAAGAGCGGACCGGCTTCGATTTGGAGATGATGACCGAACTGGGATATTGCAACGGAATTGAAAACTACTCCCGGCATCTGACCGGAAGAAATCCAGGTGATCCGCCGCCTACGTTGCTGGATTATTTTCCCGAAGATTATCTTTTGTTCATTGATGAAAGTCACATTGCCGTTCCTCAGATTCGGGCGATGTACCGTGGAGATCGTTCCCGGAAAGAAACACTGGTGGAATACGGATTCCGGTTGCCATCCGCATTGGATAACCGTCCCTTAAGATTTGATGAATTCTCCAAAAGAATCTCACAGGTCGTTTTTGTGTCTGCTACGCCTGCTGAGTACGAACTGCAGCATGGCTCTAAAGCGCTTGTAGAACAGATTGTCCGGCCGACAGGATTACTGGACCCGGCAATCGAGGTGCGCAGTGCCAAAAATCAGGTGGATGATCTGTTCGAGGAAATACTGGATCGTGTCAAACGTAACGAACGAATATTGGTAACTACGCTGACCAAGCGAATGGCAGAAGATCTGACGGAATACTATTCAGATCTCGGTATTCGGATTCGGTATCTCCATTCAGATGTAACCACCCTGGAACGGATGGATATTATCCGGGAACTTCGAATGGGAAATTTCGATGTATTGGTGGGGATCAATCTGTTACGCGAGGGCCTGGATATACCGGAGGTTTCGATGGTTGCCATTTTGGATGCCGACAAGGAGGGATTTTTACGATCCACCCGGTCACTTATTCAGACCTGTGGCAGGGCCGCCAGAAATGTTGAGGGAAAAGTGATATTATATGCGGATAACGTAACGAAATCCATGAAAAACGCGATTGATGAAACGCGAAGACGACGGAAAATCCAGCAGGCATACAATGAAGAAAACCACATTACACCGGAGACGATCCGGAAAAAAATTACCACGGCTTTTGAAACTTATCTGCCGGTAGAAGATCTTGATCAGCCGTTAACTCAGGTGGCTGAAAAGTCTGGCCGGTTCAATGAAAACGATGACCTGGAAGCCACCGTAAAAACCTTGGAGAAAGAAATGAAAGCTGCGGCGGACAACCTGGAATTTGAAAAAGCCGCTGAGTTGCGGGATCAAATCAAAAGCTTGAAAAAAATAATGCTGTTTGAATTTTAATTTTTAATGACTACAGAGGTATTCGAAAAATTTTTAAGAGTTTCCACAAAACCCGGTGTTTACTTGATGAAAAACAACCGGGGGGATGTAATTTATGTGGGAAAAGCCCGCAATTTAAAAAAACGCCTTTCTTCATATTTCAATAAACCTTCCCATCCGGACATGAAAACCGGCGTACTGATCAAACAGATTTCCGATTTTGATACAATCATCACGGCTACTGAAAAAGAAGCCTTTATTTTGGAATCGAACCTGATAAAACGATACCGGCCACGTTATAATGTTGTGTTAAAAGATGACAAACGGTATCCGGTTTTAAGGCTTGATTCGAAACTTTCATATCCCAATTTAACAGTTGTCAGAAAAATCCAAAATGACGGTGCCTTGTATTTTGGCCCCTATGCTTCCGCACATGCGGTTCGCCAAACCATCAAGTTTATTGATAAAACATTTAAACTCAGAAAATGTCGCTCCGGGGATGTAAAGCCCAGAAGCCGGCCTTGCCTTCATTATCAGCTTGGCAGGTGTCTTGCGCCCTGTTGTGTCGATGTCCCAAAAAAAGATTACGATAAAATTGTAAAAGAAGTCATTCTGTTTTTAAAAGGGCGGACTCCCGAATTGATCCGGAATTTAAAAAAAGAAATGCAAATGGCGGCGAAACAGGAGAATTTTGAAAGAGCAGCCAATCTTCGGGATAAAATAATACATCTGAAAAACACTCTTGAAAAACAGGTGTCGGTAACCACTGATTTTATCGATCGGGATGTTTTGGGGATTGCCAGATCTGACGGGCGAATACTCATTACTCATCTGTTAATTCGGTCCGGATATCTTTTAGGCTCCCGAAATTTCAATTTTTCAGAGGATATGGGGACAACCGGGGAAATTTTAGAGGCGTTTATCCGCCAACATTATGAAAAAGGACATATGATTCCAAAAGAACTTCTGGTGTCGCAGCAACCTGTAGATTCACTGTTTTTGGAAGAATGGCTGAGCAGTATCAAACAACAAAGTGTAAAAATTATTCGGCCCCAAAAGGGTGAAAAAGTTCGGCTGATCGAAATGGCACAAATGAATGCAGAAGTTGCTTTAAAAGAACTTCTTGCCGCTGTTTCAGAAATAAACGAAATTCTTTCAAAACTGGCGAAATCTCTGAAAATGAAGAATGTTCCGGAACGTATAGAGTGTTTCGATAATTCAAATATCTCCGGGACTGAAGCCGTAGCGGGTATGGTGGTTTTTGAAATGGGGAGACCCAAAAAGTCAGCCTATCGTAAGTTTAAAATAAAAACCGTAGAAAAGCATAATGATTATGCTTACATGAAAGAGGTTTTAAAACGACGGTTTGCAAAAGAAAAAAAGCAGGAGAATTTTCCGGATTTGCTGGTGGTCGATGGTGGGCGGGGTCAGCTAAATATAGCCGTTACCGTTTTGAAGGAACTGAATCTGTCAAATACATTTCATGTCATCGGTATTGCCAAGAAAGATGAAAAAAAGGGGGAAAAGGAAGATAAGATTTATGTGCCGGGCAGATCCAATCCCGTACCTCTTTTTTCAGACACATTATTGTTGCTCCAGCGCATTCGCGATGAAGCCCATCGGTTTGCTGTTACGTTTCACCGAAACCGGCGAAAAAAAACGGCCATTCATTCGGTGCTCGATGACATACCGGGCATCGGCATAAACCGAAAACGCACACTGTTGAAACAATTTAAAAGTATTGCAAATATCCGGTCAGCTACACTAGAGGAACTTCGATCTGTTTCCGGAATGAATAAAAAAGCGGCTCAGGCTGTCCATGACGCATTGGCGGGTATCGGTAACCAATGATCGGTATCCGGCAAAAAACCGGCTGCGCATGGTGGGCAACAAGGTCGGTATCGTCACACTCTTTTCAGTAATTCGTTCAGGCACTAATTCTAATTTTGACACACACATCAAGATCGGAAGTTCGGCTTCTGATTCTTTTCAGTTGACATATTATGCACAATGTGCCATATTTATGCATATAAAATATAGGAGGATAGGCCATGAGAACAACCCTTGATTTACCTGAAGATTTATTGAAAGAAGCCATGAAGGCGGCACATGTAAATACCAAAACTAAAGTCATTATTACAGCCTTAGAAGAATTGGTCCGGAAATCAAAAATTTCTGAGTTAAAAAAATACAAAGGGAAAATCAATGTAGACATTGACTTGGACACTATTCGAGGACGCCAATGTCGGTAATAGTGGACACCTCAATATGGGTAGAGTACTTAAGATCTGGAAATTTTTCTGAAAAGCTCGATTTCTTTATAGATGAAAATCTTATTGTAATAAACGATCTTATTCTGGCTGAACTTGTACCTTTTTTAAGAATTCTTAACCAAAAAAAGCTAATTACCTTGTTACGAAATATCAGACGGTTGGATCTGTTTATAGATTGGAATCAAATTATCGATTATCAATACAAGTGCTTGAAAAGTGGAATTAACGGTGTTGGTATTCCAGATTTAATAATAGCCCAAAATGCGATTCAAAATGATTGCGAAATTTTTTCCCGGGACAATCATTTTTTCTTGATGGAAGGCATTTTAAACCTCAACATGCAGTAATAAGAAATGTGTCGAACAAAACGAATGCAGGCGACGCTTGACAGAGCGCCTGATCCTTGACGTTGGACATTAATAATGGCTATCTAGTGCCCGAACGAAAACCAGGATTTTTCGTTCAGGCACTACCTATAATCAGTTCCCCAACAACCTAATAATCAAGGGTCTTCAACAGTTCTACCAGCTCTTTGACAGCATCTGCAGATTGATTAAGTCTGGTTTTTTCATCATCTGTCAGCTTAATTTCAACGATATCTTCAATTCCGTTGGTACCCAGTTTTACCGGAACACCGATAAACAAGTTGTTGATACCGTATTCGCCTTCCAGATAAGCCGCACAGGGAAGGATTTTTTTCTTGTCTTTCAGAATGCTTTCGGCCATTTCTACAGCGGCTGAGGCAGGCGCGTAATAGGCACTGCCCGTTTTAAGAAGGCTTACAATTTCAGCCCCGCCGTTAGCGGTTCTATCAACAATGGCATCAATCCTTTCTTTGGAGATTAACTCGGTGATCGGAATTCCTGCAACGGTTGAATAGCGGGGGAGGGGGACCATGGTGTCACCGTGGCCGCCCAATACGAACGCATGGGTATTTTCTACCGACACATTGAGTTCCATGGCAATAAATGATCTGAACCTGGCGGAATCCAGCACGCCTGCCATTCCAATCACCCGGTTTTTGGGAAAGCCGCTGGTTTCGAGTGCGACATGACACATGGCATCGAGAGGGTTACTGACAATAATTAGAATGGACTCAGGAGATTGCTTAACTACATCTGTGACTACCTTCTTTACGATACCCGCATTGGTGCTGATTAAATCATCACGGCTCATACCCGGTTTTCTTGGTATTCCGGCTGTAATAATAATAATGTCGGAGCCGTTGGTTTCATCATAGCTATTGGAACCGGTAATGTGAGCGTCATGTTTTTCCACGGGAGCCGCCTCCATAAGGTCGAGGGCTTTTCCCTGTGGAACGCCTTCCAAAATGTCAACCAAAACAACATCGCACAATCCCTTTTCAGCCAAACGTTGGGCGGCAGTTGCACCGACATTGCCTGCGCCTACCACTGTTACTTTCTTGTCCATAATGGTTTCTCCTTATTATGAATTGGTTGCGGGTAAAGCCATTTAATTTCCGCTGAAGCTTCAAAAGATTTGATACCATAACTTTCGCTGTTGTCAATAATTTATATAAATCAATATAATTCTATATGATTGACAACTATATATAAAACAGGATAAAAAAGTAAAAAAATTATTTAGAAGCTGCGCAATAAAACTTCAATCAAATAACTGAAACACTGTTTTCATTTAAGGTATTTAAAAGGATGGAAATCAAAAAACAGATTCAATCAATGATCGCGGAAGCAAAAATATATTGCACCCAGGGACTTTTAGAAGAAGCCATTGTTTATTACCAGAATGCCAAAAACCTGGTTGAAAAAAACGAAAAAGTGAAAAATCGTGAGACTATCTTGAAAACGATAGAAGATAGAATCATATCACTAGAAAATGAAATTCAAAAAGTCAAAGATCTGAAAGAATCTGCTCCTGTCTCCTCCGAAGTGCAGGATTTAATTAAAACAAAATTTGCTTTTTCAAAGGATGAAAACGAAAGTGCACTTGAAGGTGCTATTGCTCTTGCCAAGTTTGGTCAATATGAAAGAGCATTACAAGAATTTGATGAGCTGCTTCAGGTAGATTCCTTGCGACTGGCTGCCGCAAAAAATATAATTCGCTGCCATATTGCGATGTCTACCATCGAGAAAGCTGTTGATATTTATCAGGAATGGATGGCTGGAGATCTCTTTCCTCAAGATCAACTCTACAAAATCAATATCTTTTTCAAGAGCATCATTGACAGCAAAGGTCTCGATATTATGCTTCCACAGGTTGAAGAACCGGTAGATTTTGAGATGAATGAATTAGGAGAATCGGAAAACGAAGATGATGAATTTATGGATATCAGCTCGATTGGCATTTCATTGGATACCGGATCTGAAAAAAAACGGATGATCGATCTGGATGTCAGTTTTCAGCAGGGTAATGAGATCAATCTGATCATTTCCAGCAAGAACAAAGACCTGATTGACAATTTGAAAGTTGGATTTCGCCTCAATGATGTTCAATTTTATTCACCATTCGCTATTTTTACCGGTTCCGGGATTGTTTCTGCCAAAACCCAGATAGGTTTTGGTCCCAAACAAGGCGATTATAGTTTAGACATAACTGTTATCAATAAATGAAAAAACTGAATCCATTTTCCATTTTTATTGTTTTTTGATATTTATTTTTTATAGAGGATATATTATGTTTATTTAATTTCTTGCGTTGGAGCAAATTCTAAATGGCCAATATTAATATTAAAAAGCGGGAAATCGAATGTAAAATTGTATACTACGGACCAGGGCGAAGCGGAAAAACTACAAATCTTGAATACATTTTCAAAAGCTATAAAAATTATGTCTCCGGAGAAATGATTTCTATCAAAACGGAGGGAGATCGGACATTGTTTTTCGATTTTCTTCCGATTGGTCTCGGAACTATTAAGGGATATGATGTTCGCGTACAGTTATATACAGTTCCTGGTCAGGTACAATATACCTCGACCCGAAGGCTGGTATTAAAAGAAGTAGATGGTATCGTGTTTGTGGCAGATTCTCTCAAGGTCAGGCGTGAAAAGAATATGCAATCCTTAAAGGATTTGCAAAATAACCTTAAGGGATATGATCTTAGCATCTTTAAAGTTCCATTGGTGCTTCAATATAATAAGAGAGATTTAAGCAAACAGGGTATCCCCTTAATGCATAGTGAGTTAATGGAAAAGGAACTCAACTCTCAATTAAAGGTTCCATCGTTTCAGGCCAGCGCCATTACAGGACAAGGTGTTGGCGTTACATTAAAAGAATGTCTGATGTTAACGTTGAAATCTATCCGAAAACAGCTAAAAACGGTAAAATAAAAGGATGCAAAGTAAATTCACTTTGGCCGGAAGCCTTAATTTTCTGAACCTTGCCGATTTGTTACAGCTTTTGGGGTCTAATTCGGCGACCGGAATTTTGCGTATTGTCGGAAAATATTCTCAGCATCCTGGCTGGATATATGTTGAGAAAGGAAATCCGGTCAACGCACAAAATGCAGATTTGAAGGGAATGGAGGCATTAAACAGTCTTTTTGGATGGACAAACGGCGAGTTCGAGTTTCATGAGGAACCGATTTCGGTCGAAAAAAATATTAGAAAAAACAGAATGCAGGTAATTCTCGATGGAATCCGGATGCTGGATGATGGATTAATCGAAACAGCCGGACCAGTATCCTTTGATACAACCGATGTGGAACGTCCTCAAAAAGTTGACGATGGTCCTCTGGTTAAGGGCCCTTTGATCGATTATATGTATGTTGTTGATGAAGAAGAATTTGAAAAGGGCGAAGATATTGTTATCGAGGGCAAACATGGGAGTTGGATTTGGGTTGTTCTGAAAGGTGTCATACAAATTGTTAAAGAAACCGCTCAGGGAAGTGTCAATATCCTTAGAATCGGTGATGGTGCCTTTCTGGGAAGTATTGCCTCTTTTTTAATGGGGGGAAATGTCAGAAGTGCTACCTCGGTGGCCTTGGAAGATGTTCAGCTTGGGGTGCTTGATTCTCAACGGTTGTTCGTGGAGTTTGCAAAAATGTCTCCCGATTTGCGGGGACTTTTGATCAGTATTGACAGACGCTTAAAACAGATCACGGACAGATCTGTGGATATCTTTCTTGATAGGGATGATCCACAGGCGGCGGTTTTAAATAAAAATGTACTGATTCGCGAAGGGGGAAACGAGGAAAGAGCTTTTAAAATAACTCACGGAGAGGCTTATGTTACCCACTCTACGGATTCCGGTATAATTCTGTTGGCCAATTTAGGCAAGGGAGATATTGTCGGTAATCTGCCATTTATCAATATGGGTCTTGAGCCGGAATCCGCTTCCATTTATATTTCCGAGGATGTTGGCCTGAGCCCCTTGAACCCACAAACGCTTCGGGAGGAATTTGAACAACTTTCTCCCACTTTCCGGAATATTATTGAAAATGTGGCTACCAATATATCAGCAACTACCATGGTGGCTGAAATGTATAAAAAACAAAAAGCAGGGAAGTCAACCAATATTTCTTCCTGATAACAGTTCCAACAGATACTTATAGTGAGGGTGAGGGGGAAAATTATGGATAAAGAAAAGCGACGACAGCCGAGAGTCGAATCCCTTAATCTGATAGCCTATGTGTGTAAGGATAATGACGGTAACGTGTCAGCACAGGGAATGGGACGAACATTAAATGTTTCGGAAATCGGGGTGCTTCTGGAAACCTATTATCCCATTGAATGCAAAAATCTGTTGTTGATAGATATTGGATTTAAAGATGAACTCGTTGATTTAAAGGGTAAAATCATTCATTCCAAAACCAACCGTCAAGGAAAACATGAGACCGGTATTGAGTTTGTCGATATTGATGAAAACACATTGAAGATACTTCACCAATATATTAAAGCCTTTCAGGAACTTTATCCTGAAAGTTAAAGGAATAATTTATGAATCAAGCCGTATATGAAACCCGGTGTCCCGATCTTAGACTGTTGAAGAGAGGAAAAGTCCGGGATATATATGATCTCGGGGAATATCTGTTGATGGTGGCAACGGACCGAATCTCGGCATTCGATGTGGTGATGCCGGATACGATTCCGGATAAGGGAAAAATTTTGACACAGATATCCCTATTCTGGTTTGAATTCATGAAACCGATTTGCGAGAACCATGTGATAACCAGTGATGTCAAACAATATCCCAAAGTATGTCAGCAATACGCTAAAAGCCTTGAGGGAAGAAGTATGCTGGTCAAAAAAACCACACCGCTGCCGGTTGAATGTGTTGTCAGGGGATATATATCCGGGTCCGGATGGAAATCATACTGCCAATCCGGTACGGTTTGCGGCATTTTGCTCCCGGAAGGCTTAACAGAATCCCAAAAACTTCCCCGCCCTATCTTTACGCCCTCTACAAAGGAAGAGACGGGTCATGATATTAATATTTCTCTTGATGAAGCTGCCCAAAAAATCGGAGATGAACTTGCCCAAAAAATAAAAGACCTGAGTCTTGCCATCTATGATAAAGGTTCTAAAATGGCTGAAAAGAAAGGTATTATTATTGCCGATACAAAATTTGAATTTGGTATTCAGGATAACTACCTGTTATTAATTGATGAAGTCCTGACACCGGATTCCTCCAGATTCTGGCCTAAAGATGAGTATACGCCCGGCGGTCCTCAAAAAAGCTTCGACAAACAATATCTCCGGGATTATCTTTTGTCTCTGAATTGGGAAAAAAAGCCTCCCGCTCCCTCACTTCCTGAACATGTCATCCAAAACACCCGAAAAAAATACTTGGAAGCCTTTCGGATTTTAACAGGGACTGATGTTGCCCTTTAGCCAGGATATTGTAGAACTCTCAGAAATCGACATAACGGATATAACTTTTCGTATTACCACAAAGGAAAAGGTCGATGACCTGGCGGGATCTATCAAACATCTGGGACTGATTAATCCTCCTGTTCTTATCCCGGAATCCACTAAATTGATAGTTGTTTCCGGTTTCAGACGAATCGCGGCAGCCACTTTTTTGAAATGGGAAAAGATTCCGGCAAGATGTTTGCCGGAATCTTTTCCCAAATGGCAGTGTGCCGAACTCGCCGTTACGGATAATGCGTTTCAAAGATCTTTGAACCTGGTCGAGATATCACGATGCCTGGTTCTTTTAAGTAAGCATCTTCACTCTTTCGAATCATTGACCCAAAAAGCGGTCGACCTCGGTCTGCAAGTCAATAAGGACTTCTGCCAAAAAGTTCAGCCGCTTTTCAATTTACCCTGGTCGGTTCAACAAGCCCTTCTGTCGAATGCCATCGCGCTTCCTACGGCTCTTGCACTTTCAGACTTGCAAACCAAAGATGCCGTTTTGCTGGCCAACCTATTCAAAAGTCTCCGATGCAGTCTGAACCGACAACGACAAATACTAACCCTTGTATCTGAAATAAGCCTTTCCGAGGATATTTCTGTTCATGAACTTCTAAAAGCATCTGCTATACGGACGGTGATTGAAAACCCGGAGATGGATAAAAACCGGAAAACCCGTATTATCACCGATTATTTGAAAAGACGCCGTTATCCAGCTATTTTTGCATCTGAAGAACAGTTTGCACAGCAGGTGCGCGAACTGAATCTGGGAAACCGACTGCGGTTGTCAGCCCCTCCCTATTTCGAAGGTAAAACGTTTGGATTTACCTTGCAGTTTGATAATCTGGAAGAACTCAAAACCCATTGCCGAAAATTAAACGCGCTTGTTGAAAACCCTGTTTTGAAAGAAATTATAAAGTAGTGCCCGAACGAAAACTAGGATTTTTCGTTAAGATCAAGGAAGACGAAAATTTTAACCACAGACATACATTGAGTATTTCGAGGATTAAAATTTGAGTCTGACACAGATATTGGCGAAAAAGACAGTTTTCGTTCAGGCACTCAATATCGAATACACCCCCCTAACCCCCCTCAAGAGGGGAATTAAAGGGAAGTAAGCTGTCTATGGTGCATGGAATGCACCCTACTCGATTTCTTAATGTTAGATATAATTTTTCTGAAAAATTATAGTTAATGCTTATCCACCAACCTCGTGCAGCTCTTTTTCCAGGCTTTTCAACGTGCCGACCCGATGGCCCGGAACGTAATAAATGCCGCTGCCCTCTCCCTGTCCCATTCCTCTTAAGTAAAAATAAAAAACACCGCCGAAATTTTTATCAGGAGAAAACTGGTTTCCAAGGGTTTTAGCCATCCATCGCAGGGCGGCAATGGTGTATATTTTGTACTGAAGATGGTAATCGGCCTGAATCATGTTTTCTTCCATGGCGTTTTGTCCATAACCATTTTCCAGAATGTTTGACTTCCAGTCGGCAATGTAGAATTTGTTTTCTACCCGGAAAATAAGGTCAACAAATCCGCGAATGAATCCATCACACCAGCGGCAACCGGGAACCGTCCCGGAAGCCGTAACGGAAAAGGAACGGGGAAACGGAAAATAAAATTCAACCTCGTGAAGCCGGTCTGTTTTTTCCAGACCGGCAAGATAAAAACCTTTGTAAACCGCGTCAACCGGCGCTGTCAACACGCGGAAAATAATATCGCTGATCGGTTTGAGCCATCGGCGATCCACCTGGTGCAACTTCATACAGTTTAAAATGAGTTCTTTGACATCGTCTTTTGTTAAAAGGGGACTTATATCTTCAGTCGAATGTATGGAAGACCCCATTTCCCGAACGGTTTTAAAGGAAATTTGTTCCAGGATTTCGTGAAACATGGAACCGATTTCCGTGCCGCCCGGAATATCGTTTGGATCACCATATTCAAATGGTGCCGGCGGGCTTAATAAAAAACTGTCTTCGTCATCTTCTTTCGGCTTTTTCACCATGGCATGGAATCCGGGCAGTTGATGGTGGGTCTCCCTATCGGAAATATGCCGGTGAATACTGGAAAATGATGCCAGCTCTATTCTCCGGTGCCTGAAATCTTTTGAAATGGGAATAATTTTTTCAGGCAAATGTTCAATGCCTTTTGTTGGGGACATGATAGCGTTTTCTTCTTCCGGCTTCGTTTTCGGGACACACGTATCTTTTTTTGTTTCTCCTGCCCGGGCCGCGGCCGGCGTGGAGGCATTTATCCATGCCGCAAGAGATATCTGATCATTTTGTTCAGCAAATGTTTCCGCCAGCGCCGGAGAAAGAAGCCGGGGAACCGGCCCGGCAGCGGCCAAATTTTGCTGGCAGGAATAAAACGGGACATACAGCTTGAACCGGGCACGGGTGAGAGCTACGTAAAGCAGGCGTTTTTCTTCATCTTTTATTTCGCCGATACCCTTTTCCCTGCCGATTGTTTTGGAAATATCAAATGTTTTTACAATACTTTTTACATCTTGGATATCATGATATACAAACCAATCCTGGGACTGAACCGGTTTTTGAGTTAATCCGCCGAAAATAAACACCACTGAAAACTCGAGTCCCTTTGCCACATGCATGGTCATGATTTGCACCTTTTGGGCCTCAGTTTCTATCTGGTGAACATCGGCTTCTTCAGCCGGAGAAAAAGTTCCTTTGCGGTAACCATCAAGAATCGCCATGATGCCTCTGAAATCCAGATTGTTCCGGTAGGCGGCATCATGAAGATATTCGAAAAGCTGCCGATAATTGGCAAACTTTCTTTCCCAGTCGGATGTTTTACACTCCCTGTAAATCAGTCCCGAATGTTCCAATAACGACTGAAACAGCAGACTCCACTGACGGTCAAGGGCATATTCGTTCCATTGAAACAGCATCTGTTTTACCGGATGCGCTGCTGAGAGGTTTTTTGCCCCCGGCAGATCCGATGGTTGAAAATTAAAAAAAGGGGTCAAAAGTGCTTTATTCAGGGCCGATGGATCGCCGGGGTCGGCAATGGCATGAAACAGAAAACTTAAATACAGGGCCTCGTTCGAATGAAAAAGACCGGGTTTTTTATAATAGGAATAGGGAATATTGTGTTTGATCAGTTCGGTTTCTACAAAAGCCGCCTCATTGCCGGTCCGCACGAGTATACAAATATCGCCGTAGGAAATTTTCTCCGGGGGACTATCCTTTTTGAGACACGTAAAACCGCCGCAATTAACCAGGTAATCGATTTCTCCGGCAATAAAGGTTGCCAGCAGGGGCTTTGCTGTTTTTAACCGTAACGCGTCGCTGAGATCAACAATGGTTAATGCCGGACGGTTGGTTTTGTCATCGGCGATGGCAAAATTACGATGGTTGGTCTCCGGAGGATTCACTGAAAGATAGCCGATTTCAAAATCACTGCATTGATCCGGCGGCTTGAACCAACTTTCGATACTAAAAAGACGATTAAATACGGTAATCAGATCCGGTTCAGACCGCCAGTTGGTAACCAGGCAGTAACAGGCGGCCATTTCCAATGCAGACAAGCGTATCATTTCGTTTTTAGCTTCCAGGTATGCAAACACATCAGCACCCCGAAATGCATAAATCGCCTGTTTCGGATCGCCGATCAAATACAAGACATTGGCAGACGGTTTTTTTATACCCGTTTCCAGGAAAAGCTTTCTGAATATTTTCCACTGGACCGGATCGGTATCCTGGAATTCATCGACAAAGGCCACCTTGTATTTTTTTCGAAGACTTTCAATCAAGCTGTGGCCGCCGGATGAATACAAAGCCGTTTTTACCTGTAACAGCATATCATCATAACTGATCAGCCCTTTTTTGAACTTTTCCTTTTGAACATCCTCCCGGAGCCGATAAACGCTTTGCACCATCAAAACGTCTTTCAACTTTTTATAAAGATCTGTCAATTGGCAAAGCCTTTGTTTAAGCAAAAACCACTGGGGACAAACTTCGGGGTTCGGCCCTTTTTTCAGGTATTTAAATTCAAAATAGTCATTTCCTTTATCACAGACATAATCGAAAATTTTAAAGAGCGGTAAATAAGACAACTGATGCGCATCGATTTGTAAAAGACTGTTTTTCAGAGGCCTAATCAGATTTTTTTGAACCGCTCTTTTGGTCCCGGCGTGAATATTGAGTTGGTCGAACCCCTCACAAAAGACCGCGTTTTGAGTTGCCATGGCTTTTAGTTCAATCACCAGCTCCCGCATGTGTTGGAGTTTACCGGTAATTTCCGAATCTGTGAGGCTGCCGGTTTCCGGAAATATGTTGTCGCCGACTTCCGGACAAAAAGCGCTTTCCAGCGAGATGATTTGTGATATGAACAGGTCTTTTTTATGGATGAAGCCTGAAATCTCCAGGATATCCCGAAAGTAGTCCTGATAAACGGTTGGCCATATTTTGCGGATCTGCTCCTTTACCAGCGTTTCTTTCAACGCGGTATCGTTGGTCAGTTCCCATTGAAACAGCGCCTGGTTTTCAAAGGCATAATCTTTTAAAACCGACCGGCAAAACCCGTGAATGGTAAAAATAGAAGCTGTATCAAAGGCATCCAGAGCGGTTTTGATTTTTCCCGCTATTTCTCCGGAAAGTGAGGAAAGCTGTGTTTCAAGTTTTTCCCGTATCCGGCTTTTAAGTTCACAGGTTGCTTTTTCGGTAAACGTGACCAGGAGGATATTTTCCAGAAAAATATCATCACGCTCTTTTAAAAAGCGAACCACCATGTTTTCAATGGTATATGTTTTACCGGTTCCGGCGGAAGCCTCGATAAGTCCGTGCCGGCTGATATCAATTTGCCGGCAGTCGGTGACCGGTATAAAGTTAATTTTCGTTTCGGTCATATTCAAAAAATATTCCAAACCGCTTTCGGGCATGTTCCAATGCAAGGGGGGGAATCACGGGTTTGACCAGCAGGGTCAAAGGATCATCTATCTCCGCATACGTTTCCGTTAAATTCATCCAAAGCGATACCGACACCTCGTTATCGTTGCTTTTCTGTTCCTGTGCCAGGATATCCGGGGATTTCAAGTGCTTTAAAACCGTCTCAAACGGCAGCCACCAGAGGCAATCCGGATCCAGATATTCCGACAAAAGTTCTTTAAGGTATTGTTGGGCTCTGTTTTTGTTGACCTGATACGTAAAATCGCAGATTTTTTCCTTATACCCCATATGAAATGTGACCGGAGTATCACCGACCGGGTCTATCTCGGATTTCAGGCATCTTAGAAAAAGGTATCCCATCATGGGCTCCAGAATATATTTATCCGGATATTGTGGCGCTTTTTTTCCGGACCCGACCAAAACCAATACATGCCAGGTTTGATTTTCCTCCTGCCATATCCAGGGAATGCCGGCATGGGCTTCTACCGGACAGGAAAATACTTGATTATCCCTACCCGTCAAGTCAACTGTCAGTTGTAAACAGGGAAGCCGCAGTTCTGTAAGATCACCATGATAACCAGGACGATACCCCGGATATTCACCGATTCGAAGTGACGGGTAAACGCGCATGCCCTTTGTCAGCATCCGACAAAGTATCGGTTTCAGCGTTTCAGCCCGTTGCAGAACATCCTCCAGGATATTTTCCCGATCCAGTAAGCCAAAGGTTTCTTCGGGCGTTTTGCTTTCCATTTGAAAGTTTTTGTAGGTTCTGTCACAAAACTTACGAAGCATCTGATTGTCGTCCAATTGATCCGGTTGTTGATGCTGTAGCTGCAACCAATAAATCCATTGTTCCAGGGGATCCCGCTTTAAGCGATAGTCCACCGGAAAGCCGGTGTAAAACGGTTCATCTTCCAAAATCGTGATGTCTTCAATTGCTTCCGGATCATCATAGAGCCCCAGATGTTTTTGGATACTTTGTTCAACCGGATTTTCCAGAAACTTTTTTAACTTTTTAGCGGATATTTTTTCCCTGACTTCGGAAAAACAAACGGAAATTTCGCGGTTCAAAGACAAATCCGGCATAAAAGCATCCATTATCCGCCTTTCCTGGTCGGAAACCTGTTTGCGGACATTATCAAGAAGTCCATTTTCACCGTAACAAATGATCCGGTCAGCAGCACCATAATTGACCAGAACGTCCGAGTAATGGTTTACAGCCGATGACTCCAGGTATTTTGGGCTGCTGCCTTTAAGAGGGATATCGACAATCTGAAAAGCGGTTTGTTCCGGCAGAATATGAGATTCCACATACCGGCGAAGCTGGCTGACAACTGAACAGGGTTGAAGAATGCGGTCTTTTTGCAGATCTCTGCTGACATAACTGATATACAGTTTTTGGCGGACAGACAGCAGCATTTCCAGAAACAAATAGCAATTTCGTTCCGGCATGCTGACATCACTGATCATTTTATATTTTTGCCGTA
This sequence comes from Desulfobacterales bacterium, assembly GCA_018399715.1. Taxonomy (GTDB): domain Bacteria; phylum Desulfobacterota; class Desulfobacteria; order Desulfobacterales; family SKZT01; genus M55B149. The sequence continues at coordinate 62,511 of JAGYNR010000002.1, forward strand.
AATCCAGCGATGACAACTCCGGCTTTCCGGGAAACCCACCTTCCTCCATGCCCAACACATAAACAATCGAAAAAGGGATGGGGCGCATCGGAAGCAACGCCGACATGGTCACTCCGCTGGTCAGGTAATCGCCATAATATCCGTTAATGGCACCCAACCGCGATTTTATAAATTCCTTAAAAAATGAAACATCCAGTTTGAAACCGGTTGAATCGTTATTGACACTGTCACAGATTTTCAGGTCATAAAGAGAATCGAATAAAGATTCCCGGACACTTTTTTCAGCCTTCAGATCGGGCGGAATTTCCAGCATCATTTCGCACACTGAAAGAAACCGGGTTATCCAGATTTCACCGGAATCAGGACCGGCAGTCAATATTTTCGAAACCCGGTTAAGCGTTTCGATAATGACATAAAATTTTTCTAGCACCTCCAGGTCACCGGTACTAAAATCGGAAAAAGGCTTTTTCCCTTGAAAATCCGGCGATTCGGAAAAACAGCCGATTGAATGTAAGCCCATGAAATCTGACGGGGGTGAAAGGATCCGGGAAAGAGACATCCGGACCAGTCCCTGTTTCCATGTATATAAATCCGACCGGGTATATCCTCTTTTTTCTTTGTCCTTATCATCAAAGGTATGATAAATGCTTAGCGCTTCCGCCCACCGGGCAAATACCATGACATCATCCGGAGAAATCCGCCATTTATGCATCACGCAGGGATTTAAAAGAAGTTGGAAAACTTCCTTACGGGAAAATCGCCCGGAAACTATTTGTAAAATCCCCATGACGGCCTTTCCGAAAATACTTTCAATCTCTGCGCGGACATCTGCCAGGTTATAGGAAAGGCATAACGGCTGCCGCTGGAAGACAGCCTCGATAATCGGTTTGTACGAAGAGATATCCGGCACAAGAACGGCAATATCTGTAAGAGCGAGGTCTTTATCCTGTTCAAGATTATACAATATGCTGTTATAAACCGTTTCCACCTCCCGGTACCGTCCGGGACATGCCGAAACCTGTAAGGATGTATCCTGAAACATCCGGTCATGGGTGGCATTTTCATCTCCGGTTAGAATATGGTTTTGAATCCGTTTAAGGACAGTGGTGGTATCCGATTCAACAGCAAAATTGTCATTAAAATTATAGTCAGTCAGATGGCATAGGGATTTGACTGTTTCCCGGCCCGGTTTGCCCCAAAGTTTTAGAAGTTCGTTTTGTAACGGTGGAAACAACACCTTTCCGGTGTCATCACAAAAAGCAATTTCACTACAATTTTTTTGATTTGCCGACATCCATTTTTTTTCACGGCAACTGGGCAGATCTTCCCAGAATTTTCTGCAGGGATTGAGAGCATACATATGAATCTGAAAGATTTCGCCCAACTGCTGAAGCAGCTCAAGATGGAAAGGCGATATTTGTGAAAAACCAAATATATGAACTTCGGGTTTTTCAGAGCCTCCAGGCTTCCGGTTATTATCAAGATTCAGCACCCGATCTGCATATTCCATCAGGGAAAGATAGTTTACCGCTGAATCTGAGGAAACCTGATCCTTTAATGTCTTCATGTTTGTATAAATTCGCTGCTGACAACTTTCCATCTCCGCAAAAGAACCAACTGACTGAATCCAGGAGCGGATCATCGGTTGACGGTGGAATTCATAATCCTGAAACAAACAGGCCAGTTTTTCGCATAACTGCCAGAGTTTTGGGGTATAATCCGGTCTTTTTTCCCCATCCGGTGTAAACAGATAAGACACTATCGGTTCGTATTCGTGCTCTGTTGCTTTCACCCCTGTCAGCACTTTTAAAAGCAGCAGTTGACGGATTTCCAGGTTAACCGTTACCGGCTTATCAATTCGGGCATCGATCGTTTCCAGCAGTTTCCACAATCCTGATTCCAGAAACTGAAAATCAATGTTCATGAAAATTCCCGAATCTTCAGCCATTTTCAATTGAATCCATTTTTTAAGATTGGCATTGGGAACAATCACGAGAGGAGCACAGAAAATAGTGTTGATGTCCCGATGTTCCATAAAAAGGGATACGGCCAGATGGTCAAGCAAAATTTTGGTACGATTGCTGAAAAAAAGATCAATTCCCATTTATGGACTCCGGATAAGACAGAAAACTTCAGATGGCCTTAAACAGATAATGACCGGCGACAGGTTATACTCAGCACCGGCATAATTTGCGCTTTTTATGACCTTACCCCTAATCCCTCTCCTATGAGGCGGGGAGCAACGGAGGATTTGGCAAAAGCGCAGTTTGTGCCGATATTGAGTATAAACAATGCGGCCCGGACATCAGGAACGATAATCAGCGTTAATACGAACATAATCCAACGAAAAATCACAGGTATAGACAAATGCATGTCCTTCTCCGGACTTTAAGTCCAGGGTAATTGTATATTCCGGTTTTTTCATTACCTGGGTAGCTTTTTTTTCCGCCGTCAGCCCTAGCCCTCGCCCTTTTCCAAACATTTGTACATCATCAAAGAAAATATCGATATTATCCGGTTCAAATGAAACGCCTGCACTGCCGGCAGCCGCAAGAATTCTGCCCCAGTTGGCATCTTCCCCGAAAAAGGCAGTTTTGACAAGATTTGAATTGCCGATCTTGCCGGCTATCGCATATGCATCCTCATCGGATACAGCGCCTTTTACGATTATTTCCACCAGCTTGGTAGCGCCTTCACCGTCTTGCACAATCATCCTGGCCAGCGCCAGGCATACGTCATCAAGCACCCGTTGGAAAGAAGCTTTATGAACGGAGTTTTCGATGACGACACCGGAAAGACCATTGGCCAGAATAATGGCGGTATCATTAGTACTAGTATCGCCATCAATGCTGATCCGGTTAAAAGAGCGTTCGGAGGCTACCCACAGCGCATAAGAAAGATATTCCGGTTTTGCATCAATATCCGTACAAATAAAACACAGCATGGTCGCCATATCCGGCTGGATCATCCCGGCGCCCTTTGCTACGGCGGTAACGGTAAATGTTTTCCCGTTGATATGTCCCTGCCGGCTCACCAGCTTCGGCATGGTATCGGTCGTCATGATAGATAACGCCAGATCCAAAAATCCATCATCTTTCAATAACCCGGCAAGTTCGGGTACCGAAGACTGGATTTTTTCGATCGGCAGGGGTTGACCAATCACACCGGTAGATGCCACCAGTACCATTTCTTCTGGTATATCAAGGTTTGTTGAGACAAAGGCGCTCATCGCCCTTGCATCTACGGCCCCGCGTTTACCGTTGCAGCAGTTGGCATTACCGCTGTTGACAATAATCGCCTGGGACAGGCCGCTTTGGACCCTTTCACGATCTAAAATAACCGGCGCGGCTTGAATCTTGTTTTTGGTAAATATGGCACCTACTTTGCTAGGAGTATTTGAGAAAATAAGGCCGAGATCTCTTTTCCCGTCATTTTTAATTCCTGCGGCAATACCGGCAGCCTGAAAGCCTGGACAAACGATTTTTTCCATTTCCGAGAACCTGTCATTAGTGGAAATTTTTCTTGTTTTTACATAAATCCCCTGTTAGACAATCAAAGGTCGATAACGGCCTAAGCTTTCTACTTTAATGACATTTAACCGGATTCGTCAAGATGTAAGCGCTTTTTTTAATAAAAAATTAATGATCAGAGTGCATTTTATGCAGCACAAGCGGCTATTGGGGATGGAAAATATATCTTATCAGAAGATTTTCTGTGACTTAATTTTTTGAAAAACTATAGCATAGAGTATTGCTTTGAAAAATTTCAAACTGATTATAGAATATGATGGCACTTGCTATCATGGATGGCAGCGTCAAAAAACGGAACAAACCATCCAGGGAGAAATTGAACAGGCGCTTTTTACCATTTCCGGCCTCAAAATTACACTTACCGGTTCAGGCAGAACGGATTCAGGTGTGCATGCCCTGGGTCAGACCGCAAATTTTAAATGTGATACCCATCTGGGGCCTGATGTTTTTTTCAAGGCATTAAATGCCCTTCTGCCCGATGACATTGTGATCAAATCCTGCGAAATGGTCGATGAAAACTTCCATGCCCGGTTTAATGCCAAAAGCAAAACCTATCGCTATTGGATTTACAATCACTCGATTCCGAAAGCTGTCGGACGTCAGTATGCCTGGTTTATTCGACACCCACTTAATTACGATGCCATGAATATGGCGGCCCGGTTATTATCCGGAACCCATGATTTCAAGGCATTCGAAGCATCCGGCAGTCCCCGGTCCGGCACTGAAAGAACCGTTACCAAAGCCGAAATGATACGATCAACCAACCATTATGTTTGTTTTGAAATCGAGGCAAATGGTTTTTTGAGATTCATGGTAAGAAATATCGTGGGAACGCTTGCTGAAATCGGTCTCGGGAAACGAACTGCTGATGAAATAAAGGATATTCTGCGTTCATGCGACCGCTCCAAAGCCGGGGTTACGGCACCGGCACATGGATTGTTTTTGATCCGGGTTGAATACTAGCGCATAGCGGTTGAATCCAATGCGCTGGTAGTTTCTGAAAACCCATAGTGCCTGATAAACCGGTTTAAAAATCAATATTTCGGGGAGTCCTTGGAAAAGGGATGACATCACGGATATTGGAAATGCCGGTGATAAACATTAACATTCTTTCAAATCCTAAGCCGAAACCACTATGGGGTACGGAACCAAATTTTCTGGATTCTAAATACCACCAATAATCTTCCAGGTTTAGTCCCATATTTTCCATTCTGGCATGAAGTACATCCAGGCGTTCTTCACGCTGGCTGCCACCGATAATCTCTCCTACGATCGGAAGAAGGACATCCATACCGGCAACCGTTCGGTTGTCATCGTTTAGCCGCATATAAAATGGCGTAATCTCTTTTGGATATTGATAAACAATGACAGGTCTTTTAAAATATTGTTCGGTTAAATATTTTTCATGTTCTGCCTGAAGACTTTTTCCGAAAGAAAGATCATATTCAAAATGATGGGATGATTTGGAAATAATTGAAACCGCCTCTTCATAGGTTATTTTAACAAACGGATCTGATAAAACCGATTGAAGTCTGGTCAAAAGACCTTTATCCACATACCGGGAAAAAAGAGCTATATCCTCTTTACAGTTGTTAAGAACATGGCGAGTTAGACTGACAATTAAATTTTCGGCTAACGCCATATTTTCAAAAAGATCACAGAATGCAGATTCCGGCTCAACCATCCAAAACTCTGCCGCATGACGGCGGGTATTGGAATTTTCCGCTCTGAAAGTAGGTCCGAAAGTATATACATCCCCTAAAGAAAGCGCGAGCATTTCTGCTGATAACTGGCCGGAAACCGTGAGATAAGCTCTTTTTCCGAAAAAATCCCTGGAGAGATCAGTGTTAGAGTCAGATTTGCTACTATTTTCAAGATTCAGACAGGTTACACCAAATAAATCTCCGGCTCCTTCGCAATCCAGACCGGTCAGAATTGGGGTATGAACATATAAAAATCCGTTATTTCTGAAAAATTGATGAATCGCAAAGGACAGTTCCGATCGAATTCTAAACGCTGCACCATATTTGTTGGTCCTGGGACGCAGATGAGCAATGGTTCTTAAAAATTCATCACTGTGACGTTTTTTTTGTAAAGGGTAATCTTCCGGTGCCAAATTGATTATTTCAATAAAATCTGCCAGAACTTCCCATTTTTGGCCCTTGCCGGGCGATTCAGATAATTTTCCGGTGACAGCTATAGCACTGCCGGTTGTCAAACATTTAATCTCATCATAATTTTCCAATGACTTATCTGCAATTACCTGTAAATTACTTAAGCAGGAACCATCATTTAACTCAATAAACGAAAAACCTTTAGAATTTCTCCGGGTTCTTACCCACCCTTTTACAAGAAGGTTATGGATAGGACTGTCAGAATGAATCACATGATTGATTTTTTGTCGTTTCATGCTCCGTATCTCCGAAATTTAATTCCTGAAACTTGAATATCGGGTGAAAGTATGCAGATTACAGCCGGACATTGACATAATATCCTTGATGCCCTCTTTGTAATAAAATGACTACCGAAGTTTTGAGACGATATTTGATAATCGTATTTTTGAAGTCTTCAATATCATTAATAACATGTTCATCTAATTTCAAAATGATATCTCCCGGACGAGCGCCGATTTGCCAAAGATATGATTGCTCACCAATATGAGTAATGACAATCCCTTTTGAAGTTCTTGTTTTATATTTGTTTCTGTTATAAATATTTAAATTTCCAACTTTGATACCCAGCAGGCGCTCTGCGAGATTCAGTGCCAGATTTGTTGGAAACTGTTGAGCTGTAAGAAAAATTTTTAGATATGAACCATTGCGCCAGATATTTAATTTTATTCGATCGCCCGGGGAATATTTACGTAACATGGCATAAAATGACGCTGAGCAGTCCATAATGTGATCATCAACGGATTCAATAAAATCTTCAGGATGAAGTCCTGCTTTTTCGGCCGGACTGTCTTTTTCAATTTCCTTGACAATTACCCCTGCTGTATCCGGCAGATTCATATAGCGGGCAAGACGTGGGTCTAAATTCTGAACAATGATGCCCGTCCAAACGGGAATTACTTCTCCATATTCAATCAAATCCGTTATAATTTTTTTGGCGGTGTTGATAGGAATCGCAAAGCCGATGCCCTGAGCTTTTGCATAAATAGCTGTATTAATAGCAATCAGTTCTCCTTTGATATTCAACAGTGGACCACCGCTGTTGCCGGGATTAATGGAAGCATCCGTTTGAACAAAGTTATGGTAAACGGCATTATCTGTACGAATACTTCGGTTTAAGGCACTGATGACACCGGTCGTAACAGTGTGGGAAAAACCAAATGGATTTCCGATAGCAATTACCGTTTCACCAATCATTAAATCATCGGAATTGCCCAGTTGAACCGATGGCAGATGTTTATCGGTTTTGATCTGAAGAAGGGCTAGATCTGAATCGGGATCTGAACCTTTGACCTGAGCTTGAAACTCGCGGGTATCGTTTAACATTACCGTTATTGTTGAAGCCGATTCGATAACATGGGCGTTGGTAAGAATAAACCCCCGATCACCATCGATGATTACGCCTGAACCGAGACTGGTCCGCCTGATTTTGCGTTCAAATCCGGGATCAAAAAAATCTTTGAAAAAAAAATCAAAAAACGGGCTATCCCCTCGATCTTTGAACGGGAACGGGTTACGTCTGATTTCATATTCACTGCTGATATTAACGACAGCAGGACTGATGTTGCGGACGGCTTTGACAACGGCATTTTCCCTTTGGATAGATGTTGGCTGAGCCGCCAACTGCCCGGATGATAATCCAACAAAGATACCAATACCAAGAATAACTAGACGCAAACGTTTCAACAATAAGGAAGTCATAACCGGAAACTTTTTATCTGTCAATAAAAGTAAAAAATATGTATACTCTTTGTTTTTAATACACGATGTTCAAGATTCAAATTTTTGTTAATTTACCCAATTCCGGCATTAAAAAATAGTAAAATATAACATGGGACATAAAACATATCAAGATATCCTTTCTTTAGTGACACGGCCTAGCAGGTACATTGGCGGTGAAAAAAACGCAGTTTGCAAAGAATTTAATGCTTCCAAACTTAAAATCGCATTGGTTTTTCCCGATTTATATGAAATCGGAATGTCACATTTTGGGATTCAAATTTTATATTCTCTTTTAAACAGCCATAAAGATATCCTGGCTGAAAGAGTGTTTGCTCCCGGAAGTGATATGGAAGACCAGTTAAGAAACAATAACCTTTTCATCCGATCCATAGAGTCAAAAAGACCACTGATGGATTTTGATATCATCGGTTTTAGCCTTCTCTACGAGTTAAACTACACCAATATGCTTAATATCATGAATCTTTCGGGTATTCCGTTAAGGGCCGAAAACCGGGATGAATCCTATCCCCTGATTATCGCCGGCGGACCATGCACCTGTAATCCGGAGCCGGTTGCAAATTTTTTAGATGCCATCGTCATCGGGGATGGAGAAAACGTTGTTATTGAGATGGCTAAAATTATAATGAAATTTAAAGAAGATATTTCACATAAAAATGGTAGGGGGCCTGTAAAAGATAAACATTCCTTATTGAAAGAATGGGCAAAAATTGAGGGGGTTTATATACCCTCTTTTTTCAATGAAAGTGAAATTGAATGGAAAGATACTCAGCTAACCATCGTAAGTCCGAAATATGAAGATTATACCAGTATAAAAAGAGCCATCGTTTTGGATTTGGATTCGGTACATTTTCCGGTTGCTCCTGTTGTCGCTTTTGGTAAACCGATACATGATCGATTGCGATTGGAAATTTCCAGGGGATGTACACGAGGGTGCCGTTTTTGTCAGGCAGGAATGATTTACAGACCTGTCAGAGAACGATCACCGGATGGCCTTATATCTTTGGCAAAAAGATGCATTGCCGCTACCGGCTATGAGGATATCTCCTTATTGTCCTTGAGTACCGGGGATTATACAAGTATTGCCGGGTTTTTGAAAGCGATAATGGATTTATGCGGTCCGGAAAAAATTGCGGTGTCATTTCCATCACTCAGGGCCGGTACCCTTACCCCTCAACTGATGGAGATGATAAAAAAGGTCAGAAAAACCGGATTCACAATAGCTCCGGAAGCAGGCAGCCAGAGATTACGAGATATTATCAATAAAAATATCAATCACGATCAGATCATACAAACGGTTCAAGATGCCCTGGCCCTTGGATGGCAGGTTA
>JAGYNR010000020.1 GCA_018399715.1 Desulfobacterales bacterium
GCTTGAAATATATTTGGTGGTCAGGCATCTTTAAAGGGTGGTGCGAGCTTTTTCTACTTAAACTCCTTAACCTGTGGAATCTTGATCTCCTAGCAAATAAATAGGTAGTGCCCGAACGAAAACTGTCTTTTTCGCCAATATCTGCGTCAGACTCAAATTTTAATCCTCGAAATACTCAATATATGTCTGTGGTTAAAATTTTCGTCTTCCTTGATCTTAACGAAAAATCCTAGTTTTCGTTCGGGCACTAACTGCCTTCGTCATGTGGATCACAATATAAACCAATAAAATGGATTACCTTAACAGGATTAGGACATAATTTTTTAATTAACTTTTGTATATTTTAACAGTAATTCTAATTTTGATTTAATCATTTTTGTTTTTGCCCTGAATCATAGGGCAACGGCCTTCATTTAAGATGAAAAGCCGATGAAGGTATTTAGATGCTGATTTAACTGTTGTGTATTTTAATCGAAAAATTTAAAATCTTATTTAATAAATTTGTCTTCGACAAAAACAATAACCTTATATTATCTGAAAAGCGAGTAATAGTGATGCAATTTATAGACTTGGCAGCTCAGCAACATCGAATCAGAAGTATTGTTGAAAAAAGGATTCAAACCGTCTTAAACCATGGAAAGTACATCAACGGACCGGAAATTCCGGAACTGGAAGAAAAACTATCGGAATTTGTGGGAGTCCCTCATGCCATGGGATGTTCATCAGGCACAGATGCCCTTCTTCTGGCATTGATGGCGCTGGATATAGGCCCGGGAGATGCGGTTTTTACAACGCCATTTACGTTTATTGCGACAGCCGAGGTGATCAGTCTGGCAGGAGCTATGCCGGTTTTTGTTGATATTGATCCTTTAACGTTTAATATTGATCCGGCAAAACTGGATCAGGCTGTAAATGCCTTGAAATCTCATAAGGGCGATATCCATCCGCTGCCCGTGCAAGCCAAAGTCCCTGACACAAGATTTGAAATAACGCCTAAGGCTGTCATTGCTGTTGATCTTTTCGGACTTCCGGCTGATTATGACCGGATTATGCAAGTTGCCGAAAAACACGGTTTAGTGGTTATTGAGGACGCTGCACAGTCGCTGGGCGCTGAATATCATGGGAAAAAAGCCTGTTCTTTTGGTGATATTGCATGTGCCTCGTTTTTTCCGGCAAAACCGTTGGGGTGTTACGGGGATGGCGGGATGTGTTTTACCCATAATACCGAGTTGGCAGCCCGGCTGAAATCCCTGAGAAATCATGGAGCCGGCGGCCATAAATATGATAATGTCCGGATCGGTATCAATGGTCGCCTGGATGCGATTCAGGCTGCGGTATTGCTGTGCAAATTTGACATTTTTCCTGAAGAAATCGGCCTGCGCCAGGAAGTTGCCCATCGGTATTCACAGATGCTTTCCGATACCACCCTTACGGCTCCCAAAATTCCGGAAGGTATGATGTCGGTCTGGGCCCAGTATGCGATCCTGCCAAAGCACGGGGCGGCACGCGATTTTTTTCAGAAAGCCTTAAAAGATAAGGACATTCCGACTGCCATTTATTATCCGAAACCGCTTCATTTGCAGACGGCATTTAAGAATCTCGGATACCAACCGGGTGATTTTCCGGTCAGCGAAGATTATTCAAGCAGAATATTTAGTATCCCGATGCATCCATATTTGACACATCAGGATCAGGAACTCATTGTGAAAACCCTGTCTTTAACATAAAAAAGGAGGACTGAATGAAAAAAATGTCCGGAAAAAAAAGGATTATTATCTCGTTGATGCTGGCGTCATTGTTTTTTATTGCTTTCGGCTGTGCGGGAAGCACGGTGAAAAAAGACAGTGAGGCAAAAGAAAGTCCCCCTGAAAATCCAGAGCCGGGGCATGCATATCATGATTTTGCGGATGTTCTCATACCGGCTGAACTGCAAGTGCGGAAGAATGAATCGTTTATCTCACAAACACCTGGATTTGCGGGGGGATTGATGGTGCTTAGCGGGCGTGTGGAGATTGATTCTTTGACAAAATTTTTTGTAAATAACATGACCAAGGATAACTGGAAAAATGTCAGTTCATTAAAATATCGTCCGGTAATTATGCTGTTTCGTAAGGAAAATCGAAATTGTGTCATTAGAATCGAGGAACAAAATTTTGATACACGTGTAGAAATTTGGGTTGCGCCAAATTTGAATTCTATAGAATAGAAACAGTAAAAAATTTTTGAAGGATTATTTTAAAGGAAACAATGGCCACCATACTACAGGGTAAGCATATTGTTGTGGGTGTTTGCGGCGGGATCGCCGCTTACAAAAGCGCTGATATAGTAAGACAGCTAAAAAAGCAGGGGGCTTTGGTGCGGGTGGTGATGACATCAAATGCTACCCGTTTTGTAGGCCCGGTCACTTTTGAAGCCCTCAGTGGCGGCCCGGTCTATGTCAACCTTTTTGAAAAATGTGCTGATACGCCCATTAAACATATCACTTGGGCCCAGGAAGCTGATATGGCAGTGATAGCCCCTGCAACCGCCAACATGCTTGCCAAGCTGGCAAATGGTATTGCCGATGACGCACTCAGCACTTTAATGCTGGCGGTTACATCTTTCAAAATGGTATGTCCTTCAATGAATACTCATATGTATGCAAACTGTGCGACGCAGAGAAACCTGAAAATATTAACATCCGATGGCTATCAGGTGCTGGAGCCGGGGATCGGTGAACTGGCCTGTGGAACTTCCGGTGCCGGTCGCCTTCCGGAACCCGGTGTTATCGTTGACAGGATCGCCAGCTGTTTATGTCAAAAGGATTTTTCAGGTATCAAAGTACTGGTGACTGCCGGCGCAACCCGGGAGGCTATCGATCCGGTTCGTTTTATCAGTAATCCATCATCCGGTAAAATGGGTTTTGCCCTTGCCAGAGCTGCTGAATACCGGGGGGCGACAGTTAAACTGGTCGCCGGGCCCAGCTATTTGCAAGCTCCTCTCAATGTCGATGTGATTCGCGTGCGAACAGCCCGGGAAATGGCGCAGGCCGTATTTTCGCGTATGGACGAATCGGACGTGATTATTAAAAGTGCAGCGGTTTCTGATTATAAACCGAAAAAAGAAGAACTTCATAAAATTAAAAAGGAAAAAGAAAAGATTGTCCTGGAGTTGGAAAAAACGGAAGATATTTTAAAGGCGCTTGGGCGAAAAAAGAAAAAAAACCAAGTGTTGGTGGGTTTTGCCGCTGAAACTCAAAAGTTGGAAAAAAACGCAGGCAAAAAACTTTCTGAGAAAAACCTGGATTTGATCATTGGAAATATCGTTGGAAAAGAAGGATCCGGCTTTGGATCGGATAACAATATTGTCACCATTTTTCACAGCGATGGCACGGCCAACTCTTTTCCATCTATGGAAAAATGGCTGATTGCTCACGAAATTTTAGATCAAATCCAAAAACTGATACAACAATGGAAATAAATACTCACCGGTTTGAAAATGTTATCCCGGCATTGATCGCTACGTTTGAATTTATGAAGCGCTGCGGTTTAAGAGGGGTGCAATGTTCAGAAAAAACATTACAAATACTTGAATCCTGGAATTTTGAAACAATACCGGTTAAAACGATTTCACTTGATGACATTCGGGCTGATCTCGGTAATTGTCAGCGATGTAAGCTATGGAAAAAACGAACGCATCTTGTCTTTGGAGAAGGGAATCCAACGGCAAGGCTTGTTTTTGTCGGAGAAGGTCCCGGATACGAGGAAGATCAAAAAGGGAAACCTTTTGTGGGGGCTGCCGGAAAACTGTTAACAAAAATTATTGCCGCCATGGGCCTGGATCGTCAAGATGTCTATATTTGTAATATCATCAAATGCCGGCCGCCCAAAAACAGAAATCCCGAACCGGATGAAATTAATGCCTGTCTTCCCTTTTTAAAACGGCAGTTGGCCGCCATTCAACCTGAATATATTTGCACGCTTGGAAGTGTGGCCACTAAGGTAGTGCTTCAGACCGATGAACCTGTTTCCAGATTGCGGGGAAAATTTTTTAAATACAAAAAGATTAACGTTATGCCGACATATCACCCGGCATTCCTTTTGTATAATCCGGAGAGAAAGCGCGATGTCTGGGAGGATATCCAGAAGCTGATGAAAGCCATGGAAAAGTGAAAAGATAAGAAGATTATTGACATCATTGCTATAAATAAATTATATATATATCTTTTATAAAAAATTTATTTTACCATTAAAAAATAAATTGTGACACAGAGGTTTAATGTAATTACGCCTCAACTTCAAAGTAAGCAGTAATAAGCAGTGAACATAAATTCAACTGCGCACTGCTTACTTCCTTTTAATTGATATGATAGATGAATAAATGAAGGGCGGGGGTCCGAAGGCCTCCGTTTGTGCTTTAAAGACGAGTGAAAGGAGTTGTTTTTTATGGGAGGCAAAAAAAAAGAGGTCAAAGAAAAACCCCTTGAAAAAATGACCGCAACCGAACTTCGTACACTGGCCATGGAAGTACCCGGAATTACCGGGGTTCATGGTATGAATAAGACCGAATTGATCAGTGCTGTCAAAGAAGCCAGAGGCATTGCAGATGAATCAGGAAAAAAATCGAGCGGTCAGGTCCGGGAGTTGAAGAAACAAATCAAAAGCCTCAAGGCCAAACGAGAAAAATTTCTTGAAGAAGGTGAACAGCAATTGGCAGATATTTACCGCAAAAAAATTATCCGTCTGAAAAAGAAAACCCGTCGGGCAGCTTAGGTTAGGCTATTTACCATTTTTAATGGAGGATGACTTTTTGGTTTCTTCCGAAATCAATAATTTCAAGATTGATCCGGCTGTTCTGGCATTTGATGTTGATGGTGTCTGTGCGGATACCATGAGACTTTTTCTGGACATTCTTCAGGAAGAATTCGGTATTAACCGCATCCGCTATGAAGATATCACCTCCTATTCTCTGGAAAACTGCCTGAACCTTGATAGCGAAATTATCCGTCAGGCGGTGAACAAGATTTTAGATGGTGATCATCGGGCGGTATTAAAGCCGATTCCTGGCGCTATAAAGGTGCTTGAAAAAATAGGAAAACGGCATGATGCGTTGATATTTGTGACTGCTAGGCCCCATCCGGAACCGATTAAAAGCTGGCTTCAACAGCAGTTGAATTTAGATCCGCAGATGATAGATGTTATCGCAACAGGTGCATTCGATGCAAAACCAGGGGTTCTTTTAGAGAAAAATATTTCATTTTTTGTTGAGGATCGGTTGGATACTTGTTTTCCGATCTCTGAGGCCGGAATAACGCCAATATTATATTGTCAGCCGTGGAATCGGGAAATCCATCCCTTTACAGAGATTAATAACTGGGAAGAGCTGGAAATTTTACTGGATCTGTAAAGAGCTGAAACCTATGGGAAGTAGACCCATCTATGAATTGGTTCAGGACTTTTTGGAATCTCTTTTATCGGAAAAGGGGTATTCCGAAAATACCTACAGGGCTTATGGAACGGATCTGGAGGAATTCTATCGCTTTCTGAAAACCGGCGGTTATAAAGAAGCAAAGGAGAGGCACAGCGAGGAACCGGTATTGGAGAAAATTACCCCCCTGGTAATCCGGGGATTTATGGGGAATCTTTATAAAAAGAACAAAAAGTCTACGATTGTCCGAAAGTTGTCATCCTTGCGATCATTTTTGAATTATCTTGTCAAAAACAAAATAATGGATGACAACCCGGCTAATTTGGTGATGACACCCAAGAGAGAAAAGCCGATCCCCATATTTTTATCCGTGGACGAGATGTTTCGGTTGTTAGATTCGATTCGTGATGACACCGTTTTAGGGTTAAGAAACCGGGCAATTTTTGAAACACTCTATTCAACCGGATTAAGAGTTTCAGAACTGGCCGGATTGAATGTGTATAATGTGGATTTCGATGAACAATTTGTTCGGGTTCTCGGAAAGGGGAACAAGGAAAGAGTGGTTCCGATCGGTAACAAAGCATTGTCAGCTATTATTGCTTACCGGGACCGGTTAAGTCGGGATTCTTACAGTTTTCAGGTTGAAAATGGCCCTCTTTTTTTAAACAAGAACAAGGGTCGCCTGACGCCCAGGTCCATCGGGCGGATTCTCGATAAATTGGTTATATCGTGTTCCCTGCTGACATCCATTTCGCCGCATGCATTGAGACATACATTTGCAACGCACATGTTGAATGCCGGGGCTGATTTAAGGGTCGTTCAGGAACTGCTGGGTCATAAAAGCCTTTCAACTACCCAGAAATATACGCACGTGACGATTGACAGATTGATGGAAACATATAACCAGGCACATCCCAGAAAATAACGGATATCGGAGCTGTTGCTCAGGTGTTTTTAACCATTACAAGTCTAACAGATAACGAATAACGAAATAAAATGGAATTTCATGGTACCACCATATTGGCGTTGAAGAAAAATGGAAAGACAGTTGTGGCAGGTGATGGACAGGTTACTTTCAATAATACAATCCTTAAACACCATGCCAAAAAAGTCAGACGTATTTTTAATGATAAAATTGTTGTCGGATTTGCCGGTGCTACTGCTGATGCGATCACCCTTTTCGACAAATTCGAGGCAAAACTCGAGCGATACAACGGAAATCTCACCAGAAGTGCTGTTGAACTGGCAAGGGACTGGCGTACGGATAAATATCTGAGACGTTTGGAGGCCATCCTGATTGCTGTTGATGAATCTCAAATGTTTCTGATTTCCGGAAACGGAGATGTGATTGAGCCTGATGAAGAGGTGATCGGCATCGGATCGGGCAGTACTGCAGCGATCTCGGCTGCCAAAGCATTGGTGAATCATACCAGCCTGGATGCTAAAACCATCGCTCAGGAGGCGATGAAAATAGCATCTTCGCTGTGTATATATACAAACGATGCCATTGTTATCGAGGAAATTTAAGAATTTTGATGTTGAAACGAAAGAGATAAGAATGAGTGATCTCAAACCTTCCGAAATAGTTCAGGAACTTGATAAATATATTGTCGGTCAGGGCAAGGCCAAACGGTGTGTCGCCATTGCGCTGAGAAATCGCTGGCGCCGCAGACAAGTGGATAAAGATCTTCAGGACGAAATTGCGCCTAAAAATATTATCCTGATCGGACCCACCGGGGTTGGAAAGACTGAAATTTCCCGTCGGCTTTCACGCCTTACCGATTCACCCTTCATTAAGGTAGAAGCATCAAAATTTACCGAGGTAGGGTATGTAGGGCGTGATGTGGAATCTATGATCAGAGACCTTCTGGAGTTGACTGTAAACGATCTTAAAGTCAGGGAGCAGGAATCCGTGCGTGAAAAAGCCCATCAGGTTGCTGAAGAACGTATGCTTGATATCCTTTTTCCTAAAACCGGGCAAAAATTGGGTAAAAAAGAAAATTCTGAAGAAAAATCATTTGAACTGGTCGGCCAGGCTCCGGATGACTTTCAACGTACGCGGGAAAAACTCAGAAGTATGCTCAGGCAGGGAAAGCTTGATGAACGATATGTTGACCTTGACCTTCCGGACCGATCCATGCCAATGGTAGAAATTTTTTCCAACATGGGCATGGAGGAAATGGGAATTAACTTTAAAGACATGTTCAGCAATATTTTACCCAAGTCAAGTAAGCGCCGAAAAGTAAAAGTAAAGGAAGCAATAAAAATACTGACCCAGGAGGAAGCCCAGAATCTGGTGGACCTGGACAAAGTGGTCAGTATGGCCATCGAAAAGGTTGAACAGTCCGGAATTATCTTTTTGGATGAGATTGACAAAATAGCCGGTAAAGATAAGGCTCATGGTCCCGATGTGTCCAGGGAAGGCGTTCAGCGGGATTTGTTGCCGATTGTTGAAGGCTCTGGCGTTAACACGAAATACGGACCGGTTAAAACGGATCATATTCTGTTTATTGCGTCCGGCGCTTTCCATACGGTTAAACCATCGGACTTGATTCCTGAATTGCAGGGTCGGTTTCCGATCCGGGTGGAACTGGATTCGTTGGGCCAAAAAGAGTTTGTGAAAATTCTGACCGAACCGAGAAATGCACTTCTTTTACAATATATCGCTTTGCTGCGAACGGAAAAAATTGAGGTGGTGTTCGAAGATGAGGCAGTGATGGAGATTGCCAGCATAGCCGAAGAAGTCAATAATATGACCGAAAACATAGGGGCAAGACGGCTTCATACCTTAATGGAATATCTTCTTGAAGATTTTCTGTTTGATGCACCGGATATGGACGCGAAAAAAGTAGTGATCGATAAAGATTACGTTGAAAACCGGTTGAAAGACGTAAAGGATGATGAAGATTTGAGCAGGTTCATACTGTAATGAAAAGTTCTGCTATTCAAAACACAACAGCGACTCCTCAAAGGGGTATTGCTGACATATTAATTGAATCCCTTCCGTATATAAAGAAATTTTCAGGGATGACCATCGTTATCAAATACGGCGGGCACGCCATGGTGGATGAACAGTTGAAGGTTGATTTCGCCAATGATGTTACCCTGCTGAAATATATAGGTATCAATCCGGTGGTTGTTCACGGGGGAGGTCCCCAGATTAATCAGGTAATGGAAAAGATGGGTATAAGGCCTCAATTTGTTCGTGGTATGCGATTGACGGATCAAACTACCATGGATGTGGTGGAAATGGTTCTGGGGGGAAAGGTCAATAAATCCATCGTCGCTCAAATTAACAGTCAGGGCGGTCGGGCAGTGGGATTAAGCGGCAAGGACGGCGGACTGATTCTGGCGAAAAAGCATTATATCGTTCATCAGGAAAATGAAAGCGAGCCACCGGAAATTCTGGATCCCGGGCTGGTTGGAGAAGTCACCCATATTAACCCGGAAATTATTCATACGCTTTATGCAGAGGGGTTTATTCCGATTATTGCGCCGGTGGGCTCAGGAGATTCCGGTGAAACGTTTAATATCAATGCTGATCTGGTGGCCGGCAAAATTGCAGCTTCAATCAATGCCGGCAGATTAATCCTGTTAACAGATGTGGATGGGGTGGTAGATGCTGACGGCAAGCTTATTTCATCCATTGATTCCAAAACCATCCAGGACATGATACGTAACAAAATGATATCCGGTGGGATGATTCCGAAAATTGAATATGCACTGGATGCTTTACATAATGGCGTTAAAAAAGTTCAAATCATCAACGGTAAAAAGCGTCACGCCTTACTTCTGGAACTTTTTACCGACAAGGGAATCGGAACGGAAGTGGTTATATGAAAGAAAAAATTGAAGAACAGGCAAACCATGTCATGGTCAATACCTATAAGAGGGCACCCCTGGTTTTTACCAAAGGCCGGGGTTGCATTGTTTACGACCAGCAGGGCAATGCCTACACAGATTTTGTGGCTGGCATTGCGGTGTGCAATTTGGGTCATGCGCATCCGGGCATTACTGAGGCGTTGTGCAATCAGGCCCGAATTCTGTGGCATGTTTCCAACCTTTTTTATACAGAGCCACAGACGCGCCTGGCTGCCTGGCTGGTGGATCATAGTTTTGCGGACCGGGCATTTTTCTGTAACAGCGGAGCCGAGGCTAACGAGGCTGCCATTAAGCTGGCCCGGAAGTATTTTAAGGAAAACGGACAACCCCAACGATATCGGATTATCTCAATGGAACGATCTTTCCATGGCCGGACAATGGCGACATTGTCAGCTACGGGGCAGGAAAAAATCCGGGAAGGATACGATCCGATGCTGGAGGGTTTCGATTTTGCGCCGTTTAACGATATTGATTCCGTAAAAAAACGAATCGGACCTGATACCTGCGGCGTAATTGTCGAACCCATCCAGGGAGAGGGGGGCGTCAGGACTCCTGAAAACGGTTACCTGGAATCTCTCAGGCAGTTATGTGATGAAGCCGGCATTTTACTGATTTTTGATGAAATCCAGACAGGCATGGGCAGAACCGGTACTCTATTTGCCCATGAGCATTTTTCATTGGCACCGGATATTATGACCCTGGCAAAAGCACTTGGAAATGGTCTTCCTATCGGCGCGATGCTGACCACTGAAAAAATAGCCGATGCATTTACCCCCGGATCACATGCATCAACGTTTGGGGGAACGCCGCTGGTAACAGCAACGGCTCTGGAAGTTGTTAAAACACTGATAAGAGAGAAAATCCCGGATCACTGCCGGGAGGTGGGAGAATATTTCAAGGATAAACTTTTTTGGCTCAAAGAACGTCATGATCTTATCGAAGATGTCCGCGGAATGGGGCTTTTGCTGGGGATGAAGCTGAAAAGTGACGGGGAACCGATATTAAAGGCATGTCAGGAGAGAGGATTTCTGATTAACTGCGTACAGGGAAACATTTTACGGTTTATTCCGCCGCTGATCATTGAAAAAGCAGATATTGATGCCTTAATTGACTGCTTGGATGCGGTCATGGGACAATTTGGCAGTGAAAGTGATATATCTGCCGGTGGGCAGAAAGCAGTATAAAATAGTGCCGGATAGGTGACTTGCAGTGCATAAACACTGTAATAAGAGCGGCCCGACATGGAGGTAAAATGATAAAAGACATTTTAAGCATTCTTGATTTAACCAGGGAGGACATGGACCGTCTCATAGAACGGGCCATTGAGCTGAAGAAAAATCAGAAAGCAGGAACATCCATGAAAAAGCCGCTGGAAGGTAAAACCCTGGGTTTGTTGTTCGACAAGCACTCAACCCGAACACGGCTTTCCTTTGAGGCGGCTATGGTACAACTGGGAGGTGTTCCTGTTTATATCAGTTCCGCTACGACTCAGATAGCGCGAAACGAGCCTGTCCGGGATACCGCCCGTGTTATTTCCAGGTATCTGGATGCCCTGGCGATCCGGACCTATTCCCAGGAACTTCTGGAACAGTACGGCGCTCATGCAGACATACCTGTCATCAATGCACTCACGGATCTGTATCATCCCTGCCAGGTGTTGAGTGATTTGATGACCATTGTGGAAAACAAAGGCAGCTATGACGGATTGACGGTTGCATGGCTGGGGGATGGAAACAACATGGCCCATTCATGGATTAATGCGGCATCGGTGGCGGGATTTAAACTGATGTTGGCCTGTCCAGAACCCTATTTCCCTGATAAAGCCGTTCTCGACAAAGCCGTAAACATGACGTCATCAGACATTACCTTGCTCACTGACCCGGTAAAAGCCGTAACGGGGGCTGATGTTATCAATACTGATGTATGGGCCAGCATGGGAAAGGATGATGAATTGGAGGAAAGAAAAAAAGTATTTGCTCCCTACCAGGTCAATGCTGACCTGCTAAACCATGCCGATGAAAATGCCATTGTTCTTCACTGCCTGCCTGCGCATCGGGATGAGGAAATCACGGATGAGGTACTCGAAGGTTTCCGGTCAGTTGTCTGGGAGCAGGCGGAAAACAAGATGCACATGCACAAAGCAATTTTGGAGGCCCTGATGGGCCGGTAAGGAAACAGGAGAAAAAGATAGTGGAGACGGTAAAAAAAGTGGTACTGGCATATTCCGGGGGACTGGATACCTCGGTGATTTTAAAATGGCTGATTGAGACCTACCAGTGCGAGGTCATTGCTTTTTCAGCAGATATCGGTCAGGAGGAGGAACTTGATGAGGTAGAGGAAAAAGCTCTTAAAACCGGTGCTTCAAAGGTCTATATTGATGATTTAAAAGAAACGTTTGTAAAAGATTACGTTTTTCCGGCTTTTCGTGCCAATGCTATCTATGAGGGAAAATACCTGCTGGGGACATCTTTGGCCCGTCCCCTGATTGCCAAACGTCAGATGGAGATTGCACAGGCGGAAGGCGCTGATGCTGTTGCTCATGGAGCTACCGGAAAAGGAAATGATCAGGTCCGTTTTGAGCTGAGCTACCTGGCCATAAACCCGCTAATAAAGATAATTGCTCCCTGGCGTGAGTGGCAGTTGACCTCCCGGACCGCACTCATGGCTTTTGCTAAACGGCATGGAATTTCCATACCGACGACGCCTGCCAAACCCTATAGCATGGATCGTAATTTGCTTCATATCAGTTATGAAGGCGGCATTCTGGAGGATCCCTGGAATCCACCCGATGAGGACATGTTTATTTTAAGTGTTTCTCCGAAAAACGCACCGGAAACAGCCCAACAGATTGAGATCGAATTTGAAACAGGTAACCCGGTAGCAATAAACGGAAAGTATCTTGCACCGGCAGACCTGCTGAAATCTTTGAATAAACTAGGCGGCAGGCATGGCATCGGCCGGGCTGATATCGTGGAAAACCGGTTTGTCGGCATGAAATCAAGGGGAGTTTATGAAACGCCGGGCGGAACCATTTTAAGAACCGCACACATGGCAATGGAATCCATTACCATGGATCGGGAAGTACTTCATTTTAGAGATTCTCTTATAACTAAGTATAGCGAACTGATTTATAACGGGTTTTGGTTTACGCCGGAAATGAAGGTTCTTCAGGAAATGATCGATTCATCACAGGAAAACGTCTCCGGCATTGTACG
Organism: Desulfobacterales bacterium; assembly: GCA_018399715.1. GTDB lineage: Bacteria > Desulfobacterota > Desulfobacteria > Desulfobacterales > SKZT01 > M55B149. The sequence continues at coordinate 12,504 of JAGYNR010000020.1, forward strand.
ACTTGAGCTGTACAAGGGAAACTGTATTGTTCTGGGAAGAAAAAGCAATAACTCCATCTATAGTCAGGACTTTGCAACTTTTGAAGATGATACTGTTTTCAGCCAAAAAGATGCGGAGGGCTTTATTCGGACTACCGCACTTCGGCTGAGAATTCAAAACCTTTTAAACGCATCAATGAAGTAAGGGGGAAAATGTCAAAAAAGCCTTGGGGTGGCCGTTTCACCGAGAGCACCAATAAAAGTGTGGAGCAGTTTTCATCATCGATCGGATTCGACAAGCGACTTTATTCCTTCGATATTGAGGGAAGTGTTGCACATTGTAAAATGCTGGGAAGGCAGAGAATCATTTCTGATGATGAGGCTTTTCAGCTGATTGAGGGGCTTGGGAAAATCAAGCGGGAGATAGAACACGGCGAGTTTGAATATCATGATAGCCTGGAGGATATCCATATGCATATCGAAACCCGGCTTCTTCAGTTGATCGGAAAAACCGCCCACAAGCTTCATACCGCCAGAAGCAGAAACGATCAAATTGCACTAGATACCAGAATGTATCTTCGACATGAGATACAGCAGATTATTCACCTGCTGCATCGGCTAAGACAGGTTCTTGTTGATCTGGCGGAAGCCCATATGGGATTGATAATGCCGGGCTATACGCATCTCCAAAGGGCTCAGCCGGTTCTGTTCTCCCATCACCTAATGGCTTATTATGAAATGTTGACAAGAGACACCGATCGATTTCAAGACAGCCTGAAACGAGTCGATGTCATGCCCCTGGGAAGTGCCGCTCTGGCCGGGACGACTTATCCTATAGATCGTCACTATACGGCTGAAGTTTTAGGATTTTCCCGGGTATCCGCCAACAGCATTGATTCGGTGTCTGACAGAGATTTTATCATTGAATTTTTATCATCGGCCAGTATCTGTATGGCTCATTTCAGCCGGCTTTCAGAAGAATTGATTATGTGGTCATCATCCGAATTTAGTTTTATCGAAATTTCAGATGATTTTACCACAGGGAGCAGTATTATGCCCCAGAAGAAAAATCCTGATGCGGCGGAACTGGTCAGAGGTAAAACAGGGCGGATATATGGAAATTTAATTTCTTTGTTAACTATCATGAAATCACTTCCGTTGTCCTATAATCGGGATATGCAGGAAGACAAGGAACCACTTTTCGATACGGTGGATACTTTAAAAGCATGTATCGAGATATATTGTAAAATGTTGCCCCGTATAACGGTCAATCAACACGCCATGGCCCGGGCAACTACCTCCGGATACCTGAATGCAACCGATATGACGGATTATCTGGTCAACAAGGGGATGGCCTTCAGAGAGGCTCACGAGGTGGTCGGAAAAGCGGTACAATATGCCCTGAGAGAAAAAAAGGAACTTCACCAATTAAACCTTGATGAGTTAAAAACGTTTTCCTCTCTGATTGCCGATGATATCTATACCTTTTTGGACGTTGAACAAATAGTGAAACGACGCAATTCATATGGCGGCACTGGTGTTCATCAGGTTAAACAAGCGATTATTGGGGCTAAAACCTGTTTGGTTGAAGCGATGGACCCGGAAAAAATTTCCAAAGACTAATTGGTCATAAGTTAAAATTGTTGAAAAATTGTGATACAGTGCAAAATTCAAAAACAACCAGAGAAAAAACGTTCAATATCATTTTTCCTGCCGTTTTTTTTCTGTTGCTGATAAGCCTTGGTTTTTTTGCCTGCGGGAAAAAAGGTCCGCCGGTTTCTCCGGAACAGTTGCCTACCTGTGAAATTTCTGATGTAAAGACAACCCTGATGGATGACAAGCTCGAGTTGAGTTGGTCTGTCAAATCGGAAAAAGGGTTTTCTAAGCCGGCGGGTTTTTGGATCTACAGGGCTAAAAATCCGGCTTCAGAGGCAGATTGTCCGAATTGTCCCCGAATATTTAAAAAGGTTGCAGATATTTCCGTTAAAGAAGGACTTTTATCGTTGAAAAAGAACCCCCGAGTATATTATGAAACACTTAATCCCGGGTATATTTACCGGTATAAAGTGATCGCGTATTCCCGTGCCGGTATTCCTGGTAAGGCATCTGGTATTGTTGAAGTTATGGCAAAATAGTTTCTGAAAGTCTATAAAATGTAAGAGTTTGAATCTATGCATCATTTTCAGTATCAACAGAATGAATTGTATTGTGAGTCAGTGCCAGTCTCCGTAATTGCAGAAAATGTCGGAACTCCTTGTTATATTTACAGCCATGCAACATTGACCCGGCACTATAATGCTTTTTACAATGCATTTGAAAGCATGGATCGTCTGATATGTTATTCGGCCAAGTCCAATTCCAATAAAGCGATATTAAATATCTTTGCACGCATGGGAAGCGGATTGGACATTGTTTCCGGTGGAGAACTTTACCGGGGTCTCAATGCCGGGTTTTCTTCTGACCATGTTGTGTATTCAGGGGTTGGAAAAAGAAGTGATGAAATCGATTATGCCATTAGTTCCGGGATTCTGATGTTTAATGTCGAATCGGTTAACGAATTGGAATTGATCAACCAGCGGGCCAAAAATCTAAATAAAAAGGTGCCGATTGCCCTTCGTGTCAATCCCGATGTAGATCCGAAGACACATCCATATATCTCGACAGGTCTGAAGAAAAATAAATTCGGTATCGAAATTGATGCGGCTCTTGAAGCTTATAAAGCCGCCTACGAAATGGAAAACATCGATATTGTCGGTATCGATTGTCATATCGGTTCACAAATTACCCAGGTAAAGCCCTTTGAGGATGCATTGTCGAGTGTTAAATCCCTTGAGGAAAAACTTCGGTCACTGGGGATTAAGATTCAGTATCTGGATATGGGGGGAGGACTGGGCATTACGTATTTTGATGAATCTCCACCCCATCCGGATGAATACGCCAAGGCTTTGATAAAAAACCTGAAGGATTTGCCGGTAAAATTGATATTGGAGCCAGGCCGTGTAATTGTGGGAAATGCGGGTATTATGGTAACCCGTGTGCTTTTCAGAAAAACTGGCCAGATCAAGGAGTTTACCATCGTAGATGCCGGGATGAATGACCTGTTAAGACCGACGCTCTACAATGCATTCCATGCTATCGAGTCGGTTCGGAAATTTGAAGGGGAACCTGTAAAAACGGATGTCGTTGGACCGATTTGCGAAAGCGGTGACTTTCTGGCGCTGGATCGCTATATTCCCAATGTAAAAAATGGTGACCTGCTGGCGGTCATGAGTGCCGGGGCCTATGGGTTTACCATGTCCTCCAATTACTGTTCCCGGCCGCGGGCCGCCGAAGTAATGGTCAGAGATGATCAATACCATATTATCAAGGCCCGAGAAACCTATGAGGATCTGATCCGGGGTGAATCTCTGCCGGCGTTTATGTGATAACTGTCACATAGCGTTGTTACATGAGATCTATAACTTGAATATTGAGTGTAAGGAGAACCTACTTGAACGTCCCCCTTGTTTTTTTTAAAATGAGCGGCAGCGGTAATGATTTCTTGATCATCGACAACCGCAAGAAAGTGATTGACGATAACCACCTGCCGGTTTTTATCAAAAAAGTTTGTCAACGGAAGCTGTCTGTCGGGGCTGACGGATTCATTCTGATTGAAAATTCGGAACTGGTGGATTTTAAATGGCGTTTTTTCAATTCCGACGGCAGTCCGGCTGAAATGTGCGGAAATGGTGCCCGTTGTGCTGCCAGGTTTGCCTATCTCAATGAAATCGCAGGCAAAAAAATGTCATTTGAAACGGTTGTCGGAATTGTAGAGGCATCCATAACAAAAGAAGGGGTAAAAATTAAAATGCCCGATCCAAAAGATATCCTTTTAGACTATCTTCTGGAACTGGAACATGGTCCTTTGTCTATCAATAGTGTTAATACGGGAGTGCCCCATGTGGTCATTTCCGTTGATAATCTGGATCAGGTGGATATTGTCAAACAAAGCCGGCAAATTCGATATCACAAACATTTTTCACCGGCCGGAACCAATGTTAACTATGTTAATATCCAACCAGACGGTATTGTTGCAATCAGGACCTATGAACGTGGAGTGGAGGATGAAACCCTTGCTTGTGGCACCGGATCAGTAGCCGGGGCAATTATTATGGCTCATAAAAAAAAGGTCAATCCACCGGTCAGAATCCTTACCAGAGGCGGCAGTTATCTGAATATTCATTTTAAAAACGACGGAAACGGAAATTTTGCTGATGTATTCCTGGAGGGCGACGCTCGGGTAATCTATGAAGGAAAGCTTTGGGAGGATGCATGGCATTGGTGATGTTTAGTGGTAAAAAGAAATGAATCCCCATATCGCTTATATATCCATTGGTTCAAACATAGGAAATCGCCGGTTGAACTGTCTTGGCGGAATATCTGCCATCGGGGACTCAGATGAATGCCAACTTCAGTTGCAATCTTTTTTTTATGAAACAGAACCGGTGGATTATCTGGATCAAAGATGGTTTGTAAATGCCGCCATAAAAATTGAAACTTTTTTTGATCCCATTGATTTGCTTATACAATTAAAAACCATTGAAAACGTGTCGGGAAGAAATTTTAAAGAAATTCGTTTCGGTCCCCGGGTACTGGATTTGGATATTATTTTTTACAATAACCAGGTGCTGGATACTGATCAACTGATTATTCCGCATCCGAGAATGCATTTGAGACGCTTTGTTTTGCAACCCCTTTGCGATATAGCACCCAAAATGATGCATCCTGTCTTAAAGAAGACCATAAAAGAGCTTCTGGAATTACAGCAAGCGGATCATCAAAAAATTTTAAAATTATCATGCGATTATTAATCATTTTGTTATTGTTGTATTTGGGGTATCGGGCGCTGAAGATCTGGCTGCGGAATAATATTACCATAGAGAGGCAGAGGAAAAGTCGTCCTGCAGGAGAGATTGATGATGTGATGGTTAAAGACCCTGTCTGCAATGTCTACATACCCAAGCGGCATGCTGTGAGTGTTGAAATTGACGGCGAAAAATTGTATTTTTGCAGCGAAAAATGCAAAGAAGAATATTTAAAGACAAAAAAGCGATAGTTTCGGAAAATGAATGATATTGCTTTTGGAGGAAAATCAGGATGAAATTTTTTATTGATACCGCAAACATTGCGGAAATTCGGGAAGGCTGTAATATGGGCATGGTGGATGGTGTTACGACGAATCCATCGCTTATTTCCAAAGAAGGAAGAAAATTTGAGGATCTCGTAAAGGAGATTTGTGACATTGTAGATGGCCCTGTCAGTGCGGAGGTTATCAGAACGGACACGGATGGTATGATTCAGGAGGCCCGGGATCTGGCTGGTCTTCACGAAAATATCGTTGTGAAAATACCCATGACCATTGATGGCATGAAGGCTGTTCGGAACCTGACAGAAGAGGGAATAAAAACAAATGTCACCCTGGTGTTTTCTCCTCTTCAGGCATTAATGGCGGCAAAAGCGGGAGCTACCTATGTCAGTCCGTTTGTAGGTCGCCTGGATGATATATCCCATGAAGGCATGCTGTTAGTCGAACAGATCGTTGAAATATACAGCAACTATGCATTTGACACAGAGGTAATCGTGGCAAGTGTTCGTAATCCGCTTCATATTTTGGAATCAGCATTAATGGGAGCTGATATTGCAACCATTCCGTTTAACGTGTTAACCAAACTGGCATCACATCCATTGACGGATAAAGGCTTAAAGGCTTTCCTGGATGATTGGAAAAAAACTCAGTCATGATTATAAAAATATAAGAAACTTATATTTTTTTTCGGCCTAACAGATAAAGGGGTCAGCGGCGTGAAAAATTTCAGTGAAAAAATTGCCGGTTCAGTATCTTTTAAAAATATGGGTCTAATGCTGAAACGCCCCAATACCTTAACCATGTTTCGGGTTGCAGTGATTCCTGTAATTGTTATTCTGCTGATTTTTCCCAATCGATTTACCACATTTATGTCAGCCGTTCTCTTTAGCCTGGCTGCCATTACCGATTATTTCGACGGATATCTGGCTCGCCGTTGTGGAATGATTTCAAATTTTGGTAAAATTATGGACCCGGTGGCAGATAAGCTTCTGGTATCTTCAGCGTTTATTATGATTGCGTCCCATCAATGGATTCCGGCCTGGATTGTTTGTATTATTATCGGGCGGGAGCTGGCGGTGACCGGACTTCGAAATATCATATCCGAAGTGGGCGAGGATGTTTCAGCTTCAAAACTGGGAAAGTATAAAACCGGGACCCAGATTTCGGCAATAATTCCGTTGTTAATCCACTATCCATATTTTGGCATTGACTTTCATGCCATCGGGATGTTCTTTCTCTGGTGCGCCCTGGCACTGACCATCTGGTCAGGTGCCGACTATTTCTTCCGGTTCAGAAAATACCTGGAATTTTAATTTTTTTATTGACAAACATGTTTAATTTTTTTAGTATTTAAATCTTGAACTAAGCGGGAATAACTCAGAGGTAGAGTGCGACCTTGCCAAGGTCGAAGTCGCGGGTTCAAATCCCGTTTCCCGCTCCATTTCAAGGCGGCATAGCCAAGTGGTAAGGCAGCGGTCTGCAAAACCGCCATTCACCAGTTCGAATCTGGTTGCCGCCTCCAATAATTTAAGGGATTGAGCAGTTGAACGTAAGTCCTTTTTTTGTTTATAGTCCCTGTTTGTTACCATCCTGTTGTGCATCTACAATCTTTTTTTCTGCTGGGGGTCTGTGCCATGCCCATAGAAAACGAATCTTCCGGCAAATGGTATCGCGCAGGAGATCTGACTTACTTTAACCGATCCCGACGGGAATTTCTCAAACTGACCGGCCTGACGATCGGTGGTATCCTTCTACCGCGTTCATTACACAAAACGGCTTTAGCTGCCACACCTGTGCAGGTAGATCAGGCAGTCGCCCAAGCCCTTTGTGATGCCGGCGTCAAAGTAGTGACTCATGTTCCGGCCTCTGGAGCTTCCACCATTTTTAAAGCCTATAGTGACCTTTCCGGAACACATCCTTCCTATGCCTTCAACGAAGAAGTAGCCTACACCATAGCCTATAACAGTGCACTGGCGGGACGACGATCTGCAACTGTGATTAAATCTCATGGGCTGGCCAAGGCAGGCAACAGCGTTATTGACTCTTTGACACTCGGAATAACAGCGGGGTTCGTGGCTATCATTATAGATGATCCTACCGGCAGACATTCCGATAATATTTTCAGTCATGAAGCTTTCTTGTGCGGTACAGGGATTCCCTTTAAAAAAACGGATAGTATTGCGATCTATAAAGATATCCTGGATTGCTATCTTTGGTCCGAAGAACTGCAAACACCTGTTGCCATATTTATTGACACCAAAATAATTAGCCGGTCAACTACTTTTGAACGAAAATGCCTTGATAGCCCAAAAAAAAACTTATCGTCTGAAGGTATTGATCATCGATAACGGACGGGCCATGGCCACCGGAGGCCAACCGATTCCCCTTGGTCTCTATCATCAAATCCTGAGCGGATGGAAACCGTTTGTCAGCTATATTGAAACGCCGCAAGACAAGTCAATGGTGAAAAGTGTATTTACCCGTATCCTGGCTTCCAATCGTCTTGAGATTGTATCCGCCCGGTTTCGTCCATGATTGAGCGGCATCATCCGAATGGATGCTTCCTTTGTAATCGGAAAAAAAGAAAGAAATAAAACCATGAGCAATGATAATCATCCGTTTCCACGGACAGATCCAATATTCAAGTTGCCAACGCCTGTCCTTTTTGCTCACCGTGGGGGCGTTTGGGAGGCTCCGGAAAGTACTGTCAAAGGATTTAAGCACGCACTTGAAAATGCGGAGGCAGATGTTCTGGAGCTGGATGTTCAGCTTACCAAGGATGGTGAATTCGTGGTATGGCATGGACCGGATTTGGATAATGTAAAAATTCTGGGGCAAAAAGACCGGCCTGTCCAACGAAAGCGAAGAAATATTTTTCAGTTTGAATGGGCGGAACTGGCACCAGGAAAAGCCTGGGTTGCCGATCCCAAAATAAAATTGTTACCTAAAAAGGACATGGATCTCACCAATGTCACCATGTCCGAAGACCGAAATCTTCTTCGATTGTCTGATTTTTTAAAAAAGTTTCAGGATGTTCCGCTGAATATAGAGATGAAAGAATCTTTTGAACTAAAAACCAACGAATGCAACCGAAACGATTTGCACGATAATATTCGGGCATTCAGTGATATTTTAGCGATACATGGCGGTAACCGGACAATTGTGGTGGTAAGCGGAAATCACGATTTCATAGATGAATTTCGAAAAATTAACGGTTCAGCATTTCCAACCGGTCTTTCAGTAAAAGAACAACTTCTCTTAAGAATTATTGATCTGGATATGAGAAATCGTGCTCTGGAAACAACACATGTGAACCTCTTATCAACAAAAAGGCTCATTAACAAGGTTCATCGTCTGGGAGGCGCTACATTTGTATTTTTAACAGCGTTCGGTTTTCTTCGGGCGATTGACAAGGCAAGCAATCACCCCACAAGAAGACAACTTTTTGAAATTCTCAACAGAGGTGTAGATGGTATCATGACAGACCGTCCCCGGCGAGTTCGAGAAATAATGAGCGAATGGCGGATAAAATAAAGGCAGGTTTGTCAAAGGAAAGCGTTGAAGTTAATCTGTTTGTGTAATTATCTCTTTAAAAGCTGTCATATGCTTTGCCAGTAAAAATGCAAAAGACATATCATAACGATCCTCTTTAGGCTCTTCATCGGCATAAAGATTGTTTAAGATGCCACACGTAAGATCAACAAACGCTCCGGTTCCTCTTGGCTTTTTATGTTCACTTTTGATCAGCACTATATATTCATTTACTCTTTTTGAATAGTGTTGAGAAATAGCGGTTCTCAGCTCTTTCATATCCGCATATGGGGAATTTGATATTTTTGCCTGATCGAGATTATCGACGATCATAGAAACGATATGATCCGCAAATCTAGTCGTATCTGATTTGGAGGGATTTTTTTTCATGCTAAGATAACAGGCTGTGTTAAATCCTCCAAAAAAAAGGCTCAGTTCCAGTGGATTTAGCTTTTCAAACTCATCAGGACTAAAGTATTCTTGAGTTCTTTTGCTTAAAAAAATCATACCACTTATTAATTTACCAAAATCAGAATGATCCTCTTTATGTCCAAAAAGTTTTTTAAAAACCATTTAATTGCCTCTCTATGGTAAAATTTTCATACCATTTTGTCGTATTTTTTATTAAATTTTTATTAATATTATCATAATAATGCATCCATTTAAAACCATATTGTAAAACAACACTTACACAATTTTTAATGCTCGGTTTAGGTTAAAGTATCAGGTTTGATGCCTTTTTCAAGAAAACAGAAACCAGCGCTATCGATTCGTGTATATCCCGCTTTTGGGCGACACTGACAGGTCCGTGTATATAACGGGTAGGTACGGATACGGCGCTGGCCATCGAGCCGGATGCAGAAACCTGACCGGCAGCGGCATCAGTGGCACCGGTATTTTTAACAACGACCTGATAAGTGATGCTGTTTTCTTCGGCCAGTCGGATTAAAAAATTGACCAGCCGGCGATCAGAAATCATCCGTCTGTCTGTTATCCTTATTTCAGGTCCCTTACCCTGCTTTGTGGGCTCAGTATTGGAGGGCAGTTTCAGATTCGGTGTATCGGAGGCAACTGTACCTTCCAAAGCGATAATGATCTGTGGCATAACAGAATAAGCAGCAGGACCTGCACCCCTGAGTCCATATTCCTCCTGGGTGGAGGCGATGACATAAAGATCGCAATCAATCGTTTCTGTTTGTCTGATGGATTCTATCATGACAAACAGCCCGACACGGTCATCTATTGCCTTCCCGAAAAAAGAGATATCATTTTCCCAGCTTTGGGTAGCAAAAGTCACCGGATCACCTATTTGAACTACATCAAAAATCATCTCCGGCGGAAGGCCCAAATCGATAAATCCATCTTCAATGGAAAAAGCAGTTTTTTTATTTTCCTGTCCGTTACTGGTCTTCATCAAATGAGGCGGTATTGTTCCCACGATACCAGGCAGGTCTTTTCGGCCGTGAACAATCACCTTTTGAGCCCAGAAAACCTGCTGATCCATGCCTCCCACAGGCATGACCCGGATAAACCCCTCTTTTTCTATTTTGCTGACCATAAACCCGACTTCATCCATGTGGGCAATAAGGGCTACTCGTGGGCCTTTACCCGGAATGTGGGCGATCAAATTTCCCATCGCATCAACGGTGGTCTCGGAGGTAATAGGGGAAAGTTGATCGGCAATAATATTTCTTACCCGATCTTCCTGACCGGAAATTCCGGGAGTTTCCGTTAATCGTCTTAAAAATGAAAAATCCATATATGCTCTCCTTTGGTTGAGGGACGCGGCACAATTATTTCCTGCCATACCCCTATAAACGGTTTACCATAGAATTTTGTTTATTATCGCAAGGACATTTAGTGTCATAAAACTTAAAAGGGAGGTCATGATAACAATGCCCGAAACCTCTTGTATTTTATACTGATAACGCTGGGAAAAAATCGCTAGGGATATTGCTGACGGTATCCCGCTTTGCAAAAATAAAAACATACGCAAATCTGAGGTTAAAGAGGAGAAAAAAAATAAAATGATGAAAGTTGCTGCCGGTAAGGTGAATATTCGAAACAGTGAAAATTTAACTCCTTTTCGTACTATTTCCCAGGAAAGATGATCATGGATAAACATTCCGAGAGAAAAGACGGCAAGTCCAAGAGCGGTTTTTCCCATAAAGTTACCGGCTTCCAGAACCAAGGGGATACGTATGTTAAAAAACGAACAGAAAAAACCTAAGCCTATCGAAATAATTAAAGGACTTTGAAAAATTTTTCCTGCTACCCGCCAGCTACGATCCTGATGGGTTGCAAATTCAAAAAAAAATAAACTCAACACAATGCCTGTCGGTGCTAAAAAAGAAGATGTGATAATCGCCAAACCCAGCCCCTTGTCGCCCATGGCTTCTTCAAAAAAGGGAACACCGAAAAAAGCGCTGCTGCTGAAAGCAATGGATAAATTGAGTAATATATAGTTATTTTTGGAAACTATTTTGAATAATTTACAAAAAAAAAGAAGCAAGACCAGCAAAGCAATCGGCGCAATCGAACCGATGACTAAAACCGGCTTGATTGTAGCCATATTTTTGGTGGAAATGTTTACGAAAAACAAAGCCGGTAAAGCAAAGTAGTAAATAAATGAATTGAAATTTTTAGCGGCTTCCGGAGGCAGTAATGACTTGCGTCTACTGAAAAAGCCCAGCATAATTAACATATACAGGATCGTGATACTTCGGAGAACGGGAAGGGTCGTGTGCCACAAAGAGTCGTTCATAAATATACCTGAAAGCGTAACATGATGTAGCGTAAAAACGCTAAACAACGGTTTAATTAAATATTTGTCATAAAATGGTGTAACGTCTTACAGTAAGCACCGGAACCCTTAACAATATAAATAATATCCCGGCTAAAGCGACTTTGTCAATATTTTGTCTGTGAAAGCGTTTTTAGTCCGTTTCTTTATAATGAACTCAAGTTAAATCGGCAAAGAACTTTTGATTTTCTGATTTTATTACAGTATATTTGTAACGAAAATTATGTAAAATTTGCACGAATAGCCGGATTAAAGGAAAAAAACCGGACTCATGACGACAAAATTTGAAATTTTGACACAATTGAAAGCCCATATAAACGACTGGATCTCCGGAGAACAATTAAGCGAAAAACTTGGTGTCAGCCGAACGGCCGTATCAAATCATATGAGAAATTTAAAAGCAGAGGGTTATGATATTATGTCGGCGACCAAAAAAGGATATCGGCTGCATTATGTTCCGGATATTTTAACTCCCGATGAGCTGAGATCTGAACTGGATACAAAAATTTTTGGTTGCCAGGAAATTTTTTATTTTCAGGAAATTGGTTCAACCAATCTGACGGCCAAAGAGTATGCATTGAAAGGATTTTCTGAAGGCGTACTGGTCATAGCAGAATGCCAAACTCAAGGTCGCGGAAGGCGACATCGGTACTGGCATTCGCCTCCGAACAGCGGTATATATTTGTCCATGATTTTGCGTCCTTCCCTTCCGCCTAATGAAACCTCCGTAATCACATTGATGACAGCCGTCGCCCTTGCCGAGGCGATTCTAACCGAAGCAGAAATTATGGTCAGAATTAAGTGGCCCAACGATTTGCTGATAGGCGGTAAAAAGTTATCCGGAATTCTCACGGAAATCAATACATTTCCGGATTCAGTAGATTTTGTTATTGTCGGTGTTGGTATCAATGTCAACACGCCTCCTGAAATATTTTCCAATGAAATCAAAGATATCGCCACTTCCTTGTTTAACGAAACCGGCAGGCGTATGCGTAGGGCAAGGCTAGTGGCTGCTTTCTTATCAGCATTTGAAAAATATTATGCAATTTTTCAGAAAAGACAATTTACAACAATCATTAACCGGTGGAAAAGTTTTTCCAATATCATCGGAAAAGTTATCACTGTTGATATCCTGGGCCGACGATATACCGGAAAGGTTGTAGCGGTCGACCAGGACGGTACGTTGGTCATAGAAGACCATAGAGATAAACGGCATCGGCTGATTTCAGGCGATATCATTGAAAGCAATATAAACTAAAGGAATTTGGGACATCATTACGTTAAATGACCACTAAAATACGAATACTTCTGGTAGATTTATGGGAAGGCCCCGGACATGCTTACTATTCCGGTTCATTTATTTCGGCAATGGCTCGAAAAAAAACGGTAAAAATTGCTTTTATGCACAACCAGAAACAGAATTTATCTCTTTATCCGGTAGCGGTGAAACATTTTCCTGTCTACGCACCAACAGGTATCAAAACAAATCAAATTTTCCGGCTTTTATTACAACCGTTTGAATATTTCCGGACAATTTCGAAAATTTATCAGTTTGATCCCCATATCATCCACCTGCTTTTTTCTTATCCGTGGTTTACGGCTACGATTCCATTATTGGCCAATAAATTTCAGTTTGCTCAGACACTACATGATATTACGCCTCATCACGGGGAAGAATCTCTTCGAAATTATCTTTCCATCAAAACATCTGTAAGGTATGCAGATCCTGTTTTTGTTCACGGAACTTACCAGTTTAATCTGGCGTGTAAATTATATCCGGATATAAAGGAGCGCCTGGTAAGGATCTTTCATGGTCATTTTAATACTCTGAATCCTTCCCGGAAGGATCTTCCTGAGCCGGAAGATGCCACTTTTTTGTTTTTTGGAAGGATTTTGCAGTACAAGGGGTTAAATATTGCGCTTAAAGCTCTGGAGATATTGATTAAAAAATATCCGGAAGCGAAAATGATCATTGCCGGGGAGGGATCTATTAAAACTGAAATGCCTATGATTCAACGTCTTCAAAATCATCTGGAAATATATAATCGGCGCATCAATGATGAAGCGCTTAAAAAAATCATGCAACGGTCTCTTGCGGTACTGGCGCCATATACCCACGCCAGTGCATCCGGCATGGTAACTACCTCATATGCATTTTGCAAACCGGTGATTGGTTCGCGTATCGGAGGGTTGATTGAAATGATCATTCAGGACAAAACAGGATGGCTGTTTGAAACCAAAAACCCTCAGGATCTGGCTATCTGTATGAAAAAAGCTGTCAGCGATAAAGCCCGTACAATTGCTATGGGCCGCAATGCAAGGAAATATGTAACAATAAATCGCGATTGGGATGACATCACTGAGAAGTGTCTCAACGCTTACCGAAATGTATTAAACCGTAACGGAAGTGATAAATTTTTTAAACGTCGTCAAAGTTATTTTTAGAAAATTTTACAAATCGAAAACCGAATATAGGGGGAGCATATGAAAACAGATTCTACACCAGTACCGGCCCTCCGGTTGGTTGTGGTTATTGGTTTGATGATTTCTTTTATGTGGGGATGTTCTAAGGCATATTATGGCGCCATGGAAAAAATGGGTGTTCATAAACGCGATATTCTTATCGACAGAGTAGAGGACTCCCGAAATGCCCAATCGGAAGCACAGGAACAGTTTAAATCTGCGCTGGAACAGTTTGCCGCTGTTGTTCATGTTGAAAATACAAACCTGCAAGTCGCCTATGAAAAATTAAATACAGAGTATGAGGACAGCGAGGCAGCAGCAGAAGAGGTTTCCAAACGGATCAGCAAGGTGGAATCGGTTGCCCAGGCCTTGTTTGAAGAATGGGAAAATGAGCTGGCGCTTTACAAGAGTCCTGAATTGCGTCAGTCAAGCCAACAAAAATTACAAGAAACCCAAACCCGTTACAGCGGGATGCTTGCCAGTATGAAACGGGCTGAAAAAAGTATGGAACCGGTTTTAAGAACCTTTCGGGACAATGTACTGTTTCTTAAGCATAATCTAAATGCCCAGGCTATCGGTTCTTTGAAGTCGGAATTTTCTACTCTGAAAGCTGAAATCGATATCCTGATTAAAGATATGAATGCCGCCATTGAAACATCCAACCTGTTTATTTCGGAAATTAAGCAGTGAGTTTATCCATATTCCTCTTTTTAGAGTTACCTTCCTGAATTGTTTTATGCTAAAAAGAATCTTTATTATTTTCATTGCCCGTAACAAAGAATACTTCCGGGATCGCGAAGCTTTCTGGTGGAATTTTATATTTCCCTTTTTAATTATTGTCGGTTTTGCTGTAATGTTTCAAGAGGGGATGGAAAGACAATATAAATATGGAACTATTCCTCCAGTATCAGGTTTCATTCAAACCACGAATCCTTCCAAAAGTATAGAAAATCTGGAAATGGTTCGGATTGTGCTTTTTGAAAACCGGGAAGAAGGCTTTGAAAAGCTGATTCATCACAAAATAGATCTGCTTTTCGAGTCCGGTTCAAAACCGATTCGTTACTGGATCAATACCAGTTCCCCCAAAGGCTTAATTGCGGAAAGCCTTTTAATTAAAAGTCTTTCCGACTCAAAGGCATTGAAGGAAAAAGTGGTTAAAGGCACTGTCGACGGACAACAGATTGATTATATTGATTGGCTGTTTCCCGGAATTATTGCCATGAACATGATGTTTTCAGCACTTTATGGTGTCGGATATGTTATTGTTCGTTACCGGAAAAACGGGGTTTTAAAAAGACTTAAGGCAACACCGCTTACTCCTTTCGAATATTTAAGCGCTCAGGTGCTTTCCCGGATGTTTTTGCTGGTTGTGTCAAGCGGGGTGGTTTATGCTGTATGTGCAGTATTATTTGATTTCCAATGTGTCGGGTCTTATGGTGATCTGATACTGATATTTTGTCTGGGAAGTTCCAGTAATATTGCTCTGGGCTTGATTGTGGCCGCCAGAACCGACAGTGAGGAGTTTGCAAACGGAATTTTAAACCTGATCGCCTGGCCCATGATGTTTCTATCAGAGGTTTGGTTTTCTCTCGAAGGAAGCCCTGAGTGGGTCCGGTTGTTTGCTCAGATTTTTCCGTTGAGTCATGTCACCGAGGGAATGCGTCAGATTATGAACGATGGAGCTACCTTGGGGGATCTTAGCTACCAGATCGCCGCTCTGACCATGACCACTGTTATTTTTATGATAGTGGGCTCTCTGATGTTCAAATGGATGAAAAGTTAAAGCAACATCTCTTTTAGTTACAGGTTTAATCTGTGGTTTT
>JAGYNR010000200.1 GCA_018399715.1 Desulfobacterales bacterium
CTCCAGGCGAAAACCTTTATGAGACAGAAGCACAATCAGGTGATAAAGCAGGTCTCCCGCTTCATAAATAAAATTTTCATCGTCGTTCGCCATGGCGCCAATGATGGTTTCAACGGCCTCCTCTCCCACTTTCTGGGAAATTTTGTTTGTACCTTTTTCAAAAAGGGAAGTCGTGTATGAGCCGGCCGGCATCTCCTGCTTCCTTTTATCAATAAAATCCTGCAGGTAACTCAAAAATTGAACTCCGACACCTTTATTCGTTTCAAAAAAACAGGTATCGGCGCCGGTATGACATACCGGACCATAAGGACGGGCCTTTATCAGCAGGGTATCCTGATCACAATCAACACCAATGGAAATGACATCCAGGAAGTTCCCCGACTCTTCCCCTTTTGTCCAAAGCCGGTTTTTGGTCCGGCTGAAAAAAGTGACTTTCCCTGTTCCCACTGTTTTTTGCAGGGCTTCTCTGTTCATAAATCCCACCATTAGAACTTTCATGGTTGAATCATCCTGAATAACTGCCGGAATCAATCCGTTCAGCTTATTAAAATCAATCTTATCAATATCAGAAAATGGTTGCATAAAAAATATTTTGGTTCAAATTTATGATTTAAAACGAACGCACCACAATTCCTTTTTCCTGCAAATAGGCTTTAAGTTCAGGTATTGGAATTTCATTGTAGTGAAAAATACTGGCTGCCAGAGCAGCATCAGCCTTTCCTTTATTAAAAACATCTACAAAGTGCTCTTTGGTGCCGGCACCTCCTGAGGCGATAACAGGTATTTTCAGTGTATGGGAAAGCCAGGCCAGTTGTTCATTGGCAAAACCGTTTTTTGTTCCGTCATGGTTCATGGACGTAAATAATATCTCACCCGCGCCTCTCTCTTCTGCCTCTTTCGCCCACGAAAACAGCTCTTTGTCAGTTGGTATGCGCCCGCCGTTCACCGTTACTATCCAATGATCCCGGTCGTCGCCCCGGGCATCAATGGCTACCACCACAAACTGACTGCCGAAACTTTTTGCCAGATCATTAATAAGCTGTGGATTACGCACCGCTGAAGAGTTAATGGATATCTTGTCTGCACCAGCACTGAGCAACTTATCGGCATCGGCCGGCTCACTGATCCCGCCCCCCACGGTGAACGGAATATTTAAGTGCCGGGCAATCCGCTTAACCAGCTCCACAAAGGTTTTACGTCCTTCATGTGTCGCTGTGATATCCAAAAAAACCAGCTCGTCGGCACCTTCTGCTGCGTATTTGGCCCCCAGCTCCACCGGGTCACCGACCTCCCTGATGTCAATAAAATTTATTCCTTTTACGGTTTTCCCGTCACGGATATCCAAACACGGTATGATTCTTTTTGCCAGCATATGCAGTAAAATGTTTATTTATTTGATACTCTTTACAGAAAGATTATTGATGATCTGAAATATTCTAATTAGCCAATACAAGGATATATTCTATCCGAAATATCATGTTTCTTTTGTTTTGTTATTATATACCCATTTTGGTTATGCTTTAAGACCCTGACTATTTTTAGGTCCTATTATAAAGTCATGCATGTTTTTGGTTATACTTTTCTATTTCATTCAAATCAATTTTCCCCTCATAAATTGCTTTACCTGTAATTACTCCGGCGACATCCATGTCAGCCAGCCTGAAAATATCATCCATGGAAGCGATGCCTCCACTGGCAATGAGCTCCACATCGGGCAATGAGTTCATAATTTCTGCATACAGATCAAAAGCCGGACCGCTAAGCATTCCATCGCGGCTGATGTCGGTCGATATCACTTTAGTAACTCCCCGGGCATGAAATCCGGAGATAAAATCGATCACGGGCAGCTCTGTATTTTCCTGCCAGCCACTCACAGCAATTTTCCCGTCTTTGGCATCAGCACCGAGGATTATCTTTTCTCTGCCGTATTTTTCCAACCACTTCAGGAAGGTGTCCGGATCTTTTACAGCGATGCTGCCGCCGGTAATCATGGCTGCGCCTGAATCAAAAGCAATTTCCAGGTCTTTGTCCGATTTCAGTCCCCCGCCAAAATCGATGATCAGGGCTGTCCCGGAGGCTATTTTTTCCAGCACGTTGTAATTCACAATATGTTTGGCTTTTGCACCGTCCAGATCCACCAGATGCAAACGTTTTATCCCGGCATCCTGAAACATCAGAGCCACCTCCAGCGGATTTTCATTGTATACGGTTTTACGTCCGTAATCGCCCTGCGAAAGACGGACGCATTTGCCCCCAATGATATCGATAGCCGGAATGATTTCTGTCTTATAATTCATCCTGTTTTCATCTGTTTATAATTGTTTATTTTTAATGGTAACAGATGGAACTCCCATGAAAATTATAATCATTCTCGTTTGTGAA
>JAGYNR010000201.1 GCA_018399715.1 Desulfobacterales bacterium
TGGCATCGCTGGTACGCATTCATCTGATCAGTATGCTGGATGTTTTTGAATTGCTCAGAAGTAAAAAGAGAACGTATAGGATTTCAAAACCACCGCCCGCAGTGCAAATTCAATTTAACTTTTAGGGAGGTCATTTTGAAAACAGAAAAAATAGCCATTGATAATCTGCGAATTACGTTCAAGAAGGACTATATTTGTGATTTAGTCGGATGACAGTGATTAAATATAAATCTTGGACGATTATATCAGAAAATAGAATCATGTGAACGCTCACTGGATTATTATGAAAACGCCCTGAACTTTGACAGCCTGATCGAAGAAACCAGTTTTCGTTCTATCATTCTGAACAACATCGGTGAGTTGTATTTTAGATGTTTCGAAAATACAGATTCTGCAACGAAATACTACAACGCTTCTCTCAGGATAAGCATGAATAGCGGAGATGAAAGCGGGATTGTTTCTACCCGGGTCAATCTGGGCAATGTCTATTATGAAAATAAGGAATTTGAAAAGGCTTTAAAAAACTACAAAAGTGTTTTGATTTACGATGTAGCCAGGCAAAACAAAGCCATGTATTCTCCCATATTGATCAATATTGGAATTGCCTATGAAAAATTGCAGCAACCCGATTCCGCTGTTCTTTACCTCAATAAGGGCCTGGCACTGGCTGAAGAACTGGGCTTCATGGAGTATCAGTTCAATGCTTACTCTTCACTGCTTGCAGTTGATTCGGCCAAAAATGATGTGATTTCGGTCATGCGCAATCTTAGAAAAATGTTGGAGATCAAAGACAGCATATGGAACAGCGATGTTGCCGAGAAAATCGCAGAGATCGAAATTCAAACCGTCACCGAAAAAAAAGGAACTGGAAAGACAACTTCTATTTGAGGAAAATGTTCTAAAGGAGAAGGTGATCAACCGGCAATGGTTAATGGTTGTGTTCATATCCATCAGCTTTTTACTGGCTGTTTTTCTGATCATTATTTATTACAGAGATCGCCGGAAGCTCAAGAGACTAAATCAACAGGTTAACGAAAGCAATAAGCAACTCAGAGAATTGAACAACACCAAGGATAAATTCTTTTCCATTATCGCTCACGACCTGCGCAGCCCCTTCGATGCCTTGCTCGGTTTGCTTACCGAACTGGATGAAAACTATGAAACCTTCGATGAAGCGTTTAAAAAAGAGATTATCAAAAGCCTGCGCAAAAGCAGTCACAATACTTATAACCTGTTGGTAAACCTGCTCGACTGGTCACGCTCGCAAAGGGGAATGATCAAAAACGAACCTGAAAAGGTAAATGTTTCGCTGATCATTCATAAGGTATTTGATTTTCTTGAAACCCGTGCCCAGGAAAAACAACAGCAGCTGATCGTTGAAACGGACAGCAGCCTTCATGTTTACGCCGACCCCCAGCTCCTGCAAAATGTTTTGATCAACCTGGTGAACAATTCGATTAAGTTTACAGCCGTTGGTGGTAAAATCAGGGCCACTGCCACACTTCAGGAAGAGATTATAAGAATTTGTGTTAAGGACAATGGAATAGGCATCCCGGAAAAAAAGATTCCGCATTTGTTCTCAATTGATGGCGATACCCATCGAAAAGGAACGGAAAGCGAGCTGGGCACCGGCCTGGGACTGGTGATGTGCAAGGAATTTGTCGAGATCATGGGTGGCTCGATAAGTGTTGAGAGTGAGGAAGGTAGAGGCAGTACCTTCTGTGTAACGCTTCCTTCAGTATAAACTTTACCTTTATTTAACCTCCGGTCAGCACTTTTTTCAATTACTTTGTAAGAAAAATTAACAACATGAAGAAAACTGTACTTACTGCTTTGGGTTTTCTATTTGCGTTTTACTTAAGTGCACAGGTCCAACCTTTGATCCAAAACAACTGGCAAACTTTCCAGTGGCCATATAATGCTTATTATCCCGAAGATGACAACGGAGTGAACGGACATGTCGGGAACGCCTGTGGGCATACCGCGATGGCAAGGATACTGCATTACTGGGAATATCCTGCAAATGGCAACGGCGTCCTGGACTTTACGGATTATTTTGGTAATCACTGGTATGTTGATCTGGAAAATCTGAACCTGGATTATAACGACATGCCTTATGAGCTGGACTGGGATGACCCTGAAAATATTTATGAAAAAACTGCGAAACTGTTTCTGGCAGCCGGTGCTATCGGAGAAAAGAAAGAAATCGGGTTTACCAACGGTATCTTAAGGATTCCCTTTGCACTTCAACAATACATGAATTATAGCAACGAAATGGA
>JAGYNR010000202.1 GCA_018399715.1 Desulfobacterales bacterium
GAGAATGTTTCCCGTATACCGGCCCATGCGCCCGGCATCCTGAAACTTTGGATTTGCCATGGTCAACCGGGTTTTCAGTTCCGGTTCAAAAGGGCAGTCTGTAATTTTATAGAAGGTTGGTTGAGATATCCTTACACCACTATCATTTATTTTGGAGGTGTCAGATGACGGACGCAAATGAGAATCTCAGCGCCCCAGGTGAACCTTGTTTCATTCATGGTAGGCGGATGCTGGTTCGAGCTCCGCGTGACGGTGCCGAAGGGAGGCGGCACCTTACCATCATTTTAAATACCCTCATGCGACTACCTAGAGCCCACGTTCAGAAAATACCAGTAATTGTGTTTGGGGATACTGTAGGTGGTGGATCAGTTTCTACGGGAGGAAACACGAGAAACAGGGGCCGGGACATAATTTATGTCCAATTGACTTATAGCGCTTTGCAACATAGTCTCATAATCAACGGTTACAGCCGCGCTTTAATGCATGAAACTGGACATGTGGCGACCCATGCCTTTGGTATCGGTAATCGCGTAAGAGAATCAGAATTAAGAGGAATCACGTACACTGGCAACAACAGAAATTCTAGATTTGAGCGTTTTGCCGATGCTTATCGTATGTATATGGTAAGTCCTTATGATTTCGCCCGAAGATTACCCAATGCCTGCCGAGCAGTTGAACGTGAGTTGCGACGTGCAGGTGGTCGCGAACAGGGCCATACACCATTGTTTTTCCGTAGGTGGCTATTTCCTCCTGAAGATTAACTCTTACTATAAATAATAAAGGACTGTCATTCAGACTGAGCCTTGGCCAGTTACCCGGGCAGTTAAAAAGTCTGATTTCCTTTGGTTCTCAATGTTCCTGACAGGCAACCGTTGGAGGCTCTTAATCGGCCCTTCCATAAAAACTTGATAACCGAGTTTAAAAAATTGCCACGGGTATATATTCATGATATACAATCTATATGGTAAAGCTAAGCAAAATAATATCACATTGTACCGGTTTTGAATGGGATGAAGGAAACAACACCAAAAATTGGGACAGGCATGACGTCGCTACATTGGAGTGTGAACAAATTTTCTTCAATAAACCGCTCATAATCAAATATGATAAGCACCATTCTATTGTTGAAGACCGCTATTATGTGCTTGGTCGGACAGATATGAATCGTTTAATTTTTGCTGTTTTCACCATTCGAAACGATAAAATAAGAATCATATCCGCTCGGAACATGACCGACGCGGAAATGGAAAGGTATCTAAGATGAAAAAGAAAATACCTGAATTCAGCAGCGAAGCCGAAGAACGTAAATTTTGGCAAGAAAATGATTCTTCCGATTATATGGATTGGTCTGATGCAGAGACTGTTGTTTTTTCGAAGCTAAAGCCTTCTACTAGAAAAATTTCTATACGGTTACCTGAATCCATGATTGAGGATTTGAAAGTATTAGCAAACAAAAAGGATGTTCCGTATCAGTCTCTTTTAAAGGTTTTTCTTTCGGAACGTATCGACTCTGAAATGCGGTACTAATGAGCAGAACAAAACGCTGGAGAGGGACCGGGCTTCCTGCGCGGCGTTTTGGGAAGTATGTGGTTCAGGAAACTTCACCTTTTATCTGAGTTTTTGGGGTTTAAAAGCCTCGCCCCTCAGCTCCCCGTTGTGCAATCCTAATTTGCGGAGGGATCGAATGAAAAAATACAGTTTTTTCAGCTTTTTAGTGATTTTGTTTTTGTTAAGCTTCGTCACCGGTCAGAAGAACTGTCATTCAGACGGTGTCTTGGCTAGTTACCCGGGCAGTCATTTGATCCCCAACCGTTTCTTGGCCAACCTGAGATTTTCGGTGATCTTTTTCCAGTCCCACAGCCCCCCATAAATGCCTGGCTTAATATTGGCAGGGAACCCTTTTTCATTCAGCAGATCCACCCGGTTCTGCCGGTCAATAGCCTATCCTGTAGAATAGGGAATCAATTCAATTTCATGGTCCCCCTGAGCAGGAAGTTCTTCTTTGTCAAAAGTGGTATTGTCTATTTTTTGATCCACCAAGGCGGTATCATCAGAAGGTGAGTAATCATGGCTGGCTTGAGTGGCTACAAAAAAGGTATGGCAAGAAGCACTCAAATCCAAGGTTTGGAAGATATTACCAAAGCGACAAAAGAAAGCAAAAAAAGTGAGCAACAGGACAAGTGAGCAAGAGTTTTCTCTTATACTCGGTTATCAAGTTTTTACTTTTGAT
>JAGYNR010000203.1 GCA_018399715.1 Desulfobacterales bacterium
CAACAAAGGCCGCATCTGACCATCTGGTAAGAGCATATTTTAAAACATACGGACTTCCGGTGACCATTTCCAACTGTTCCAATAATTACGGCCCTTATCAATACCCGGAAAAACTGATTCCACTGATAATCCTTAATGCCAGGGAGGGAAAGTCGCTGCCGGTATACGGAAAAGGACACAATATCCGGGACTGGTTGTACGTAAAAGATCATTGCAAAGCAATCTGGGAGATTATGAAAAGGGGAAACCGCGGTGAGACGTACAATATCGGTGGCGACTGCGACAGAGAAAATATCGAAGTCGTTCATATGATTTGTGATGTTTTAGATGAATTGTCACCACTTGACACTATTTCGAACCGTAAAGAGCTGATTCAATTTATTGATGACACAAAATTGCGGCCGGGCCATGATTTCAGATATGCCATCGACTTTTCCAAAATCCAGATGCAGTTAGGCTGGTCCCCGGAGGAATCTTTTGAAACCGGACTTCGCAAAACTATCCATTGGTACCTGGACCATTTTGAATGGGTGCAACAGGTTCGGAAAAAATGCAGAAGCTGGTATCAGCAACAGTATGAGCAGTAGGAGATTAATGTGGGGAAAAAAGGAAAAGACTATATTATTTTTGCGCTTGATGTGCCAAATTTTGCAGAAGCCCGCAAATATATACGAGACCTGTCGGAACATGTGGCCATGTTCAAGGTAGGTTTGGAACTTTTTGTTTGTTCAGGCCCTGAGGTCGTTCACTATGTCAAAAAACAGGGAAAAGCCGGCATTTTTCTGGATTTGAAACTTTATGATATTCCTGCTACTGTTTCAAGAACCATGAAAATCATCGCAGACATGGGAGTCGATCTTGCCACTGTCCATTGCGGAGAATCGGAAGACATTTTATCCGCAGCCGTTTCCGGGAGCAAGGGAAAAGTCGGCGTATTGGCTGTAACTGTCCTTACCAGTATAACTGAAAATGATATTTTGTCGGCTGGTTTTGAAAAAAAATTTATTTCTGATCCCGGACTTCTTGTTTTACAGCGGGCACAGAAAGCAAAACAAAGTGGCTGTGCCGGTGTGATCTGTTCAGGTTTGGAGGTTAAGGCCATTAAAAAAAATTTCGGAAATGATTTTCTCGCAGTCACACCAGGCATCCGTCCTGAATGTGAACATATAGGAAACGACGATCAACATCGAATAACAACTCCCTCCCAGGCCGTACAATCAGGTTCCGATTATCTGGTCATCGGAAGACCTATCCGGGACGCCGGAAATCCTATCGAGGCCGCAAAGAGCATCGCACGTGAAATTGAAACCGCTGTTTAACCGGACCCGAGAACGCGGCAAGAAAGATGATATAAAGATCACTTGATTGAAAAAGGTCTGGCTGCATATGGGGGTTCCTTATAATTCCCGGCATATTCACGGGACATTTTGAACATTCGGCTATTAAATCTTTTGGCGTTTTGATCCCCATATCCCAAAAGTCCTTTTTTCTGCAACAAAATACCTGGCATGCGCCATGTTCCTCGAGACAAGGATAATGGATAAGATCCGGATTATAATCAACATAAAATTTTTTATAAACAGGATCTACAAGATACCACCTATTATCGAGAAACACCTCTATAAAGACATGCCCAAAAACCACAAAAGGTCCCTCGCAATAGTTATATTTCATCCATTTCATCCAGTGGATGTTGGCGGTAAGCACCAACCGCGCAGGAATTTCGCAGACTCTCTGCAAGCCAAGTACTACCAGTGCGTAATCTCCGCACCCACCAAGAGTTCGGCTGTCAACATGCATATCGGCTGTTTTTTCAAAAATTTGTGAATTAACAAAAGGATCGTACTGATATGTATTGCAGACATATCGAACGGTTCTAATGAGCCGTTCAGCTTTATTTGATCCTTTAATTTTTGAAGCTTCACGGGCAATCAGGGGAGTTATTTTACTTTGTTCTCCACCTTGAAGCCAGGATGTTACACCCGATGGTACAGAGAGATCCCGAAGATCTTTGAAATGAATAAAATTCGAACCCATTTATTATTCATGCTGCCCTCTCCTTTCTTCGTTCAGTTTTTCAGTGAATCCGTCGATAGTTTATTTTCCGATGCGTAACACTTTTGCACCCCTGATCTTCCCTTCCTTAAGTTCAACCAGTGCTTTATTGGCATCCTCCAGGGAAAACTCCTCAACTTCAGGCTTAACAGGTATTTGGGCGGCAAGAT
>JAGYNR010000204.1 GCA_018399715.1 Desulfobacterales bacterium
TAACTTGTCTGGTTTTAGAACAAAAAAACGGTACGCATTTTGAAATTGATGATTGATAAGTGGTGTGGTGGCCAGGCCTGTGCTGCCAATTGTTTGAACCAAAAGGGCGAGGGTCGGTTCAAGCCGGGTCTTGGGCGGTCAGTTCTTCCAGGGTTTTTCGGAATTCTTCGATGTCTTTGCTCTCGATGCTGCTATGCGTTCACACATAACGGCCTGACCGACATTTCAATTTCCCGCCATTTTTCCTCTCTGGTAATTTTCAGATCGTAGGCCTGCTGGAGGTTCATCCAGAACTCAGCCGAGGTTCCAAAAAACCGGCTCATGCGCAGGGCTGTGTCCGAAGTGATCCTTCTTTTTTCATTCAATATTTCAGTGATCCTGTTTGTGGGCACACCCAGTCTTTTTGCGAAAGCAGTGGCTGATATGTTCAGGCCTTCAAGCTCTTCTCGTAATATTTCTCCCGGATGAACCGGCGGCATTTTATTCTGCATATCTTCTCTCCTTAATGATAGTCCTCAATCCCAACTTCCTGGGGATTGCCCTGATACCATTTGAAACAAACCCTCCACTGCATGTTGATGCTGATGCTATACTCGCCCTTTCTGTTTCCTTTCAAAGCCTCAAAGCGATTTGAAGGCAGTTCCCTCAGGTCATTCAAAGAAGTCACGGAGTCAAGAATCTGAAGTCTCCTGATGGCCTGTCTCTGGAATCAGCTGAACTCTTTCACAAAGTTTCCGGAAAAAAGGTTTTCGGTATTTTTGTCTTTGAATGACCCGATCATAATTTCAGATTATACCCTCTTGCTTGTTATGTCAAGCATAACGGATGGCGATCAATCTCCGGAAGCTCCTTCCCCATCCTGCCATGGATGACAATTGCTATGGGGTCGGACCAAGCTAAGAGTCATGGGGTCAAGCTTGACATTTTGACATTTTCTGGAATTTACACAAAAAAATAGGGGGACAGACCAGGTGGAATAGGGGTGTCCCGGGAAAAAACATATCCCCTTGACTGACCTACTCCTTTTTTTTGGAAATTTTTTCAAATCTGGCGATAATGACCTCCTTGCAAGCCAGATTTTCATTGATATTTTCTTTATTCTGTCACCCATGATATGGGGCCCTGATATGGGGTCACTGATCTGATATGGGGTCGGGCCACGCTAATCACTTGAAATAAAATCAAATTTGGTTTAAAATACCCTCTATATCATACCTATAATCGATTTTTTATGGTCAAAAACGTTGATTTAGAAGGCAAGTTTTTGTGAGAGTGGCCTTTAACCCGAATATTTACTGGAGTATATATAACTTAATGGTTATAATACAGGCATGAAATGGGACATTGAATATACCGACGAATTTGAAAACTGGTGGAAAACGCTTTCGGAAGATGAACAAGATTCTGTTGCTGTTTCTGTAGGATTGTTGGAGGAAAAAGGACCCTCTCTCCCATTTCCTTATTCATCGGGAATTATCGGATCTGAATTTTCCAATATGAGGGAGTTGAGAATTCAACATGCCGGAGAACCTTATCGTACTTTGTATGCCTTTGATTCTAGACGATGTGCCATTCTGCTGATCGGTGGAAATAAAGCCGGTGATGATCGTTGGTACGAGAAGCATGTTCCAATTGCTGACAGACTCTATAAAAAGCATTTAAAGGATATCGGAGAATAAAAAAAATGGCAAAAAAATTTGAGGCACTGCGTAATAAAATGTCCCTCGAAAGACAACAAGCCGTTGAAAAAAGAGTTCAGAAAATCATAGCAGAAATGCCCCTTGCTGACTTGAGAAAGGCTCGCCAACTCACACAAAGTCAGATAGGTGAATTATTGAAAATTAGCCAGGCTTCAGTATCGAAAATGGAGGGGCAGACTGACATGTATTTAAGCACTATGAAGAGATTTGTGGAGGCTATGGGGGGGGAATTAGAAATCGTTGCAAAGTTTCCTGAAGGCCCTATCCGGATTAATGCTTTCAGTGAACTTAATGAAAATTCGGGGGACACCATGAAAGCACCGGGAAAAACCGGCATAGACTAAGAGATAATTGGGGTCAGAGTAAAATTAAATAGTGTAAAAAGAGGGAAAGACCACGTTTTTTCCAGGTACTTGACACCTGTCCCTTGTATTTATTCGTCCTTCCTGAAATCATTGACAATTCTCCAACCCTAAAAGACATGTAGGGCGGCCTTCCCTTGACCCGGAGCTC
>JAGYNR010000205.1 GCA_018399715.1 Desulfobacterales bacterium
TTGACAAAAACGCATTACACGCATTGATACAAAAGTATTTCGATAAATAATTTGTCACAGGTCAGACAAAGTGCACCACCCTTTGGCGACAATTAAAAATACCCCGGGGGAAAAAGGAAATAAGGCAGGTGGCTCCATGCCGATAAAGACGGGAACCATGTATCTGGTGAAATGTGAAAAGTGCGACTGGTCGGAGAATTCCTTCATCAGGAAAGGGCCGGTGCCGAATTACCGTCCAAGACAACGATTTTTAAAAAGATGTAAAAAGACGTTGTGTCAGTTTTTTGGTGTAAGTCATTGATTGCCAACATGCCTTTTTTGCCTGCGGAAGTTGGGCTAATTTTGAAACATTCATAATACGACTATATTTTTACCATATTTGCAATCATGATATGAATGGGATATTGTTCTGGCAATAGGATATTGGTTTTGCAAATTCATTCGCCATGAGAGTGCCGTGTTGGAGGCCGCGGTCAATGTGGAAACGGCTGAAAATGATCAAAATCGGATCAATAACCTGTTAAGCATCGAAAAGTCTCCGTTCAATGCTTGGCGGAATCTGGTTTTTTGTCTTGTCTTGTTTTGACAGCCGGCCCGAGGAAAACCAATACGGCCCAAATCCAAAAATTGCCTAAGAATTAAATTGGGACGCTGTACCGGAATTTTCTCGATTACGTAAGCGAATAAGGCGAAAACCGTTGTAGAGTTGAATGGGTGGGAAAAATTATAAAAAACGGGGAATGGAAACATGATAATCTCGACGGAACATTTAAGGCAATGCATCAAGACACTGCGGGTTTCGTATGAAATGCTCACGCAAACTTCCCCCGACCGCATCGAATATGAGATATTTCGAAACGCAGTGGTAAAGGGGTTTGAACTGACACTTGAAACCAGCGGCAAACTTTTGCGCAGAGCAATCAAGCAGTATACCGGAATGCCGCGGGCTATCGATGGACTGGTCTTCAAAGAGGTTTTTCGCGAAGGCTTGCAACATGGTTTGATAGACAATCCGGAAACCGTGGAACGATGGTTTTCCTACCGGGATAACCGCAACAATACAGCTCACGATTATGGTATCGGCTTTGCCGAGGAGACACTTCATCTCGTGCCGGAATTGCTGAATGATGCCGACACCCTGGAAAAAGCATTGATGGAAAAATTCGGAGCCAAATCTTGATTGCTCTCACGGCAAAACAAAAGAAGATGGTTTGCGACATTCTGGACAGCCTGGCACCGGAGTGTGAAGTTCGCGCCTATGGCAGCAGGGTCAACGGCTCTCCTCACGTCGGCAGCGATCTCGATCTGGTCATTATGAACCAACAAAAAACAGGTCGGAATATCGCAACCAGAATGAAAACCGCCTTTGAAGAATCCAACCTGCCGTTTCGAGTCGATATCTTGAGCTGGGACGAGCTGCCAGACTCTTTTAAAAAGAATATCGAGCGGAACTTCGTGGTGATGCAGCCAGGTTCGCCGAACTCCGCCCCGAACAACGACACCAACACAACCCTCTAGTGCCCCCGATTTCGATTTCGATACGGGAAAGAGTGAGGCCTTGCCCACAGCCTGTAATCCATCACTCTACTGATTATTTATTTGATTTTTTTTTAATTTAATCTTATATTGTTTATGGTTAACGACAGGAATGTTTTTATATGACAATGACACTTGCACAAATTGAGAAAGAAGTTTTTCAACTTCCTTTAGATGATCAACAAAAACTTGCTAGCGATATCTGTAGTCGTCAACATCTTAGCACAAAAGAACTTGAGGATATTAGGATAGTACGTAACCGTATTAGAGAGATTGACAGTGGGCAGGTAAAACTTGTTGATCATGAAACTGCTATGCAAATATTGCATAACAACCTCAAACAAAGGCAAAAACTGTGAGGGTTGTATATCACCGTTTTGCTATTGATGAAGCCGATCAAGCTGCCGTCTATTTGGAGTCCCAGTGTGATGGATTAACTTTGAGTTTTCTGCAACAACTTAATAAATCAGTACTGCAAATAGTTGCTTCTCCATATGCATATCCAAATATCCAAAGTATAATTCGACGTATCTCTATGGAACCTGAACTTTGCCTGATTTTTTCATAAGGGATCATGCGGTCATACGAAAAATTGTAGAGCAAATGAATTTAACGGCGGGGATGACCATTTCGGGGCATCCC
>JAGYNR010000206.1 GCA_018399715.1 Desulfobacterales bacterium
GATGGGTTTGTATTGAAGGAAGAATTTTCTTGGCCTGGCCTTATGATTGCGAGGATATTTTCTTCCTGGTCTTATGAGTTCAACAGTTCTTTGAAAAATATCTTGCAGGTCAGTGATCAACCACT
Source organism: Desulfobacterales bacterium (assembly GCA_018399715.1). Classification (GTDB taxonomy): domain Bacteria; phylum Desulfobacterota; class Desulfobacteria; order Desulfobacterales; family SKZT01; genus M55B149. Next base: position 126 of record JAGYNR010000206.1, read on the forward strand.
TAATCCGGCTGGCGGAGTCATGAAATAGCAAGGCAATCACCCCTTTGCTTTTCGAGAAAGCCTGGGTGAAATTGATCTGGTATCGATAGTTTTTAAAGCTAATGTCTTCATGCAAATTCTGTTGCAACTGTACACTACTCGAAAGAACTATTCAAATTATAAATCAATATTATTTCAGCAGGTTAGACGTAATTTTCACTACGTCTCTACTTCTCCGAAAGTTGAATTAACATTATTTAATAGGGGGGGCTATGAATTTATTTGATCTTAAAGTGTTAAAAAGGATTATGTACTGCATCTTGTCATGCCTTTTCATTTCTATTTTTCCTTTAACAGCTTTGGGTATGGATTTTACCGCCGATATTTCAGAGACATTCCTGAACACTAATTTTACAGGCAAAATTTTTGTAAAGGGTGACCGTTACAAAGTCAGTATAACTCCCTCCGGTTCAGAGCAGGAAGGGGATATGACTGTTATTGTGGACCCAAAAAAAGGAAAAACGATTCTTATTCCACTGCGGTCAGGAAAGCCGGAGAAGTTTGAAAATTTTTCCATCCAGGCATATATGGTAGATCCTCTGCAAACCGTAAAAAACCTGGAAAAAACTACTGAGAAAAAGATAGCCGGTGAAGAAACAGTAAACGGTTTGCTCTGCCAGCATTACGCTTATTACGATAAGGACTTCAAGCTTGCAGATGTATGGTATTCCAAAGATCTTGGGTTCTTTCCGGTTAAGGCCCATATTGTAAGCGGCAGGGAGGATGAGTACGTCAGTGCCGAGACAACTATCGAGGATACAAAAATTGAGTTGAATAATATCAGAATAGAAACCGTGGATGAATCGATATTTACACTTCCTTCAGGTGCAGAAAGCATGGAGCCGGATCAAAAGGATAAACAGGAAGTTCCGGCTGTTACCACTGTTCTAAACGGAAACTCTCCGTGGGGCCGCCGTATTGCCAAAGGCGGGGAGATCCGGGTGCAAACGGATCCCGGTCGTCCTGTTAAGATCTCCCTGAAATATATCACTGATGATGCTGTTTGTTCTTATGCTGCAATTCCCAAAGGTAAAACCCTTGAAGAAGTGGAATCAATAGAAAAGAACTGTCCGGAAAAAGGACGTTCCAGAAAAGTCACATTTAGTAAAAATAAAAAAATCAAACAGGTAAATGTAAGGGTCAGTGAAGGAACAATATTTGTCGAGGTTGAAAATGAAAAGGATCCATTTGCCTTTAGCAGAGATAAAAAGTTGGAAGATGGGTATTTAATTGCAAAAGAGGTAAAGGGAATCGCAACAGAACCTGACAGAAAGTTGACCATTTCAGTCACCGGAGATAACCAGGATGGTCCTGATTCGGAATTTAATCTCATCTGTTATCAAAAACAATATGATGAAAAAGTTTTTGAAAATAAATTGACAATACCAAACGGAAAAACCGAGACATGGGAATTTTCACCGGATGACAGGATAAGGACAATTGAACTTTGCGTAGGGGAAAGTGGAAACATAAAATACAGGGTAGAGCAACCCGCTCTGGAGTAAGGAAGGCTTCTTTAACTATATAGTGCCTGAACGGAAATTTCAATAAGCCCATTATTCTGCGATTTGCCCTCCCTCGGCGTTTTCGAAACGGAAAGGACGACGATTCCAGGTATTCGCTTCAAACCCTGAAGGACAACGGTTCCCTTCTCACCGACGAGGTTCTCGACGCTATCAACGTGATCATTGTTGATCACGGACACGAAGTGATCGGGAAAAAGCCCGAAGAGGAGTTGTGGGGAAAGGCCGGCATGCCCGTCGAACTCGGGTTGAACGTCTGCGTTGTAAAGGACCAGCTTGGCTTCGTTCTCTACGGTCGGGTGATGCAGTCTGAAACGGACGACAAGGTGGCGGTCCCGATGGTCGTCGAAGTCCAGAAAAGATTTGACAATTTCAGTGGATGCAGTTTCGACAAGGGATTCCACAGCGCCTTCAACCAGAAGCGGCTCGGAGAGCTTCTCGACAAAGTGGT
>JAGYNR010000207.1 GCA_018399715.1 Desulfobacterales bacterium
TCCTGTCAAACCAGCGCCATACGCCTTGTCAGGTATTAAGGACCTATTTGAAACCATTCATAAGACACAGAAATTTATTAATCCCGCGCTTCAAGTTTTAGGCATTGTCATTAATCAGATAGATGGTCGGGATCTGGTAATGGAAAGAGAAATGGAGGAACTGCTAAGGGAGACATATAAAAAACGGGTGTTTAAAAAAAAGCTGTCCAAACGGATTCACATGGAGGAGAGCCCGACATTTCAAAAAGCCATCACCGCCTATAAGCCAAAAAGTGAAGCGGCAAAAGAATTTATGGCACTTGCCAAAGAAGTTCATAGAAGGATTGGCCAGATGACAAGAACGAAAAAGAAGCGGGTGAAATAGGGAAATGCCAAAAGAAAAAAAGCAAAATGGAAAATTTAAATCCATGGGCGCAAATATTCTAAAACCAAGGGCCCAAAGCTGCAAATCCGCTTTTGCACAAAACCCCAAATCCATAAAATCTTATTCTGATCGCGATTTGAATCCCTTCGATAAGAATAAGGCCTTCAAAAAATCTGAACATGCCGATGAAGTTGTGCGTATTCATGTTCATATTCGTAAGGATTTGGCAGATAAGCTATTTAAAGCCGTTTATATAAACAAACTGAGTCGAGATAAGGAAAGCAGGGCAACTCAGCGGTTAATTATTGAAAGGGCGCTTGAATCATACTTTGATAAAAAAAATGAATCATAGAGCAAGAAAATGAAGATTCTCCATATGCCGTCGTCGCTTCAGATTAGTGATGGACAAGCTGTTGATGACGTTCAATTTGGATTAATTAAGCGCAGGCTCCGGCAGTATCTCAATCAATCAAGCCAAGAAACCATAGATTTTAGACTATTGGGGCACATGCTCTTGATGCAAAGTAAGGCATTATCAAGTTTGGTCGACAAAGAGCTGCTATTGCCGATCTCAAAATGGATGACCGATAAAAGATGGTCTCAGCGATTACAAAATATTGGCGGGTCTATATACAACTGGACCTTATACAAACAAAAGCAACGTCGGCGAGCCAAAAAACAGAACTACCTCGCTGCAGGTCGGTTGAAGCTTTTTCGCCGGGAGTTTTTGAAGCAACGGAATTCTAAAAAAGAAGCGTCTCCATTGAGCAAGGCCGGGTCTGCAAAAAAAGAATTTAATAACACATCGATGCCAAGCGATTTTATGTTTTCTATTGTTTCGTGTTTTTCCCCTTTGGCGCATCATCAGCGGTGTGTGGAGCAGTTATTTGATCGTGCGAGATCCCTAAAAATTTCGGACTTGCTGCCCTGGAAAGTATTTATAGTATCTGAGTTGAACGAAGATGCTCCCAAAAAATTGGATGCATTGCAGTCCTATTATCCGGAAGATAGGAGGACTGAAAAAGTTTTAAAATTGATGCATTTGCTGGAGCTGGAAAAACAAGGGCAGGTGCTTTTATGTCAGGATACGGCTTTCGGCGACATATGGATTCAATCCCGGTCAATGGATGTTGATACCTGCATTACGATAACAGATCAAAAGGGCACTAATTTTTCATTTGATTGGGCTGATCTCACTCCCAATCAACAGGCTAAGATCATAAATGACTCAAAAGAGAGCCGAATTATTTGTAAGCAGGGGGAGCAAGGTGAGGAATCTTCATTCATTTACTGAGCGGCATATCCGGTTTCTTGCGGCAATCCGGGATAAAGTAAGCGCAATCGATGATCCGGATGCCGATATCATCCACCATGAATCTTACCAGTTTCATGTTCAGCAGACCCGGGAGTTCGGGAAAATCCCGAAAATTCAATTCAAGCCACATTCCTGTCAGGTAAAAGCCGAATTGATTGGAAACGCCGGATTTCATGATGAAGCCAGGGAAAAGGCCCTCGTTATATTACGTCGGAAGTATGGTATTGCGACAGCCAGAAATAAAGAATCACGGCTGTTTGAGGCGGAATGGAATAATATCATGCTGAAGCTAAAAAAAGCGACATTTACTGTGGCGTTGATTAATCAGTTTTTCTCCGGGGGCGAGCAATGGGTTTCTGAGCCGATTCGTTTGATGCAGAATATTGTATTGGAGGAATTTTCAACACTCACATCATCAAACAAAAAACCGGTTTTGAAGCATA
>JAGYNR010000208.1 GCA_018399715.1 Desulfobacterales bacterium
TGTAGATACTAATGGTAAGGATCAGGAAAAATAGATGAGTCTGTTATCTGCTATGCAATCCTGAATTCACCGTCCATCAACTCAACATTAAAGTTGACTTTGGCCTGCAATGCCCGAAAGACCCGCAAGATTGTTTCAATTGTCACATTTTTTGCATTTCTTTCAATTCGCGATATTTGTGATTTTTGAACTCCAATTAATTCGCCCAACTGAGATTGAGTTAGATTTCTCTCGTGTCTGGCTTGTTTTATCATTTCTCCTAATAAATCAAGTCGAAGTTCGTACTCGTACTTATCACGCCTTTCTGTGCCAACTTTACCCAGATACTTATCTTTAGTCTCCTCTAAAGTGTAAATTCTTAATTTATTTTTTTCCATGACCATCATTTTTTTGTTTTTCCTCAAAATACTGTTTCATAATCGCTTTTGCTTTTTCTATCTCCGTTTTAGGCATTTTCCCCGTCTTTTTTACAATACCGTGAGTTGCAATCACCCATGTATCTGTTTTATCTGTCTTGTCCCAAAATGACAAGAGCCGATAATGAGTATTTCTATATTTTGACCTGAATTCCCAAATCACATCTTCAATTTTTTTGAAAAGCTCCGGGTCATTTACATATTTGGCTTTGTCAATATTGTAAAGTATTTTATCTTTTGATTTTTCATCGAGCGTATCAAGAAAATCCCAAACTTCTCCAAGTAAAATAACATTAAATTTTTGCTTCATTCATACATATTCTTTTGAAACGAGCATCCCGATTTCATCGGGACAAACGAGCATGATCAAAATTATGCGAGTTTCATCTTATACCATGGATAATAAGCAATTTTAATAAGATGAAACAAAGGTAATCAAAAAGTTCTAATATATGGAAACTTTCCGTTTGTTGAAAATTTTTTTTCAGGTAGAAAATTCAGATTTAATTACAGCAATCGGACATATTGCAAAATCAATAGGAATCACCAGGATTGCTCATGAAACGGGATTAAGCAGACCAGGTTACATAACATTTTTCGTTATCGGGCAAATGATTGTTGACGGATGAGGGATCCTGTTAAGCAAATGGGGCTGAATCAACAGCACTGCATCACGGCTTCCATGAATTCATCCGGTTTCTCGGCATGGAGCCAGTGTCCGGCACCGGGAATATCCACGACCGAAGCATCGGGGTATATCTCCCGGATCTGGGGAATGTCTTCACCCGTGATGTAATTGGAGTTCAGCCCGCGGATGAAGATGACCGGATAACCGGTAATGGGAATCCGGTCGTCGAACCACTCCCGGTTAACGCCGCCCACGATTTCATCGAGGTACTCATAAAGAACCTCCACGTTGAGGCGCCATCTGTATTGCCGGGTCGATTTGTCTTTGGTGATATTTTTTAGCAGAAATTTCCGGATGCGGGCATCGTCGATCTTTTTGGAGAGGAGGTCATTGGCATCGGTACGCCTTTTCATCCGGCTGATATCCAGCTCCATCAGGGCCATCAGGATGTTGCGGTGCAGGTGGTACTGACTGCTGTCCCCGTGCTGCAGGTAATCCCTGGGTGCTATATCGGCAATCACCAGTTTCTCTGTCTTTTCGGGATAATCGGCGGCAAACCACATGGCGGTTTTTCCTCCCATGCTGTGCCCCAGCAATGTGGCCTTTTCGATTTTATGCTTTTGGAAGAATTCCGCGAGGTCGGCTTTCATGTCATCGTAACTGTTGCCACCGGCAAAAGGCGACCGTCCGTGGTTCCGCTGGTCGATCATGTAAACGGTATGGTCTTCTGCCAGCTTTTTACCCATATTCATCCAGTTGTCAGATGAGCCATAGAGGCCGTGGACAATGACAATCACCGGCCCTTTCCCCTCTTTTCTGTAATAAAGCTCCATATTATTTCGTGTTCGTCTTTAAAGTCAAGAGTCTGTTCTGGAAAGTTCGCTGATAAGGCTTGCGGAGTCCGAAAAATGTGAGTTTGCTCTACGTAAATGATCGTTTTGAGGGCAAGCATAACGCAGTCAGCGGACTTTATGGACAGACTTTATTTAAGGCAGTCGAGGTACTTCTGAATGGTGACTTCCAGTCCGAAGTACAGCGCATCGGAAATGAGTG
>JAGYNR010000209.1 GCA_018399715.1 Desulfobacterales bacterium
TGTGGAACAGACACTCTTGTCTGTTTATTTTCAAGACTTCGCAGACAAGAGTGTCTGCGCTACATTGTATAAATCGTCAGCGCTCTTCATTAGTGTCCAATTAGTGTAGATTAGTGGTTAAACATCCCCTCTCCCCATTTTTCATTCTTCACCTCTATACTTCCTACATGTTCTATATGGTTAACTTCCCCTCTATTTTCAATTTTTCATTCTTTTTGCTGCTACAGACAGAACCATGGGAGGGCGATGATATTTTCGCTGATTTCCATTGGCAGACGACAGCGACAGATGATGAAAGCTTTATCGACCGCTTTCGGGTGCCGCTTCATAAATGATTCCAGATGACGGGCATCATGACGGTCGGGATGTTCCGTCCATTTTATTTCGATGGGAATATATTTATCTCCAAGGCTGATGATACAATCTATTTCAAAACCGGAGGCGCTGCGCAGGTAGTGCATGTTGCCATTGCCGAGATACTTCAGTCTTTTCCAGAGTTCAATGACGACCCACTGTTCGAAAAGCGGGCCGGGATTAACCGGCACCATGTCTTTGGATGCCGGAATGCCGGCGGCGGCGTGTCGCACTCCCAGATCGAAAAAATACATTCTTTCGGTTGAAAGCAGATTTTTTCTTGTGCTACCGGAAAATGCTGGAATCCGAAAGACAATAAACATTTCCTCAAGTAATTGGAAGTAGTTTTTTATCGTGGGGATCGAGACTGCGGCATCCTTGGCGATCTTGGCATAATTGAGCATATTGCCCGATTCCGTTGCCGCAAACTGCAGGAATCGTGAAAAGGCAGTCAGATTTCTGATCATTGCCTCCCGGCGTATTTCCTCCTCGATGTAAACCAGGCTGTATGTTTTCAGAAGATGACCGCGATTCTCTTCCGGGGCGCTGACTATGCCCGGTAGTTCACCATAGGCGAGTCTTTCAAACAATCCGGCATCGGGAAAAAGTTTATCCGGTGGAGTGTCATGGTCAAAGGAAAACTTCAAAGGGAATATCCCGGTATATTTCGCCGCAGCCGCGTCTCGATAAGGACGTTCCGCCATCGTCAATGCGTATAAATTGTAGAGCAGCGAGCGTCCGGGCAGGAGATTGACGCTGGAATCCCGCATTTTTCTCGCGGAACTGCCGCACAGGATGAAGCGCCACCTTGATTTATCGTTGTCGTAGAGGTGCTGTACGGCATCAAAGATTGCTGGAACCGTTTGCGCTTCGTCGACTACAATGTAGTTCGGAGATGCTGATTTGGGAATAGCTTTGCATTGACTGACGAACAGCTCGGGGTGTGTCGTATATTCAACCCGCAAGGCGGGGTCTGAAAGATCAAGCCAGAGCGTTGCGTCCGGAATAAGTTTTTTCAGCAGGGTCGATTTTCCGGTCTGTCTGGCACCGAAGAGAATATGTACGAACGGAGCGTGTATATTTTGACTGAATGATTTTTCGATCCATCGGTTATACATGGCGGCCCCTTTCAGTAATTCGTGATAAATCAGGATTGTTGGATGTCGATTTTATAAACTTTAACTTTATAATAATACAATTAATATAAAATACAACTTGATTATATAGGTTTTTATTTTGACCGGATATACACGATACAATAATTCATTATCCCATGTTCGTGTCATTCGTGGATAACCCTTTTTCCGTATCGGTGTTCATCCGTGTTCTCTGTGGTTTCTTCCCATCCCGAGCTTCATGTTGCTTCATGATCTTCATGGTGAAAAAATTCCGGTTACGAAAAAATGCTGGAAATTAAAATTCATGGAAGAATATTGACAAAAGGCACACATCGTGCTATTTTTTTCTATGAAAAACTACAGATGGGCAGAAAATTAACCAAACTTTACTTGGGAGACGAAAGATGACACTGGATAAAGATGAAAAAGAACTTATTTCCTTGATCGAATCGGAAAAATGGCAAAGTGTCCGGAATCTGGACGATGAAATCAAAACTCACAAAAAATACGCACGTAATACTTTACGTAAAAACCAGCGAGTAAACTTGAGAATCAGCTCGAAAGACCTTGAGGATATTCAATC
>JAGYNR010000021.1 GCA_018399715.1 Desulfobacterales bacterium
ATTTATAAAAATTATGAATGTAAAGATGGCGTTCAAAAAGAAAGCATTGATGGACAATCCCTATATGATCGACGGAACGGTATTCGCGAGGAAAGCAAAAACAGAGGACAGGTAGAGGCTGTTTACAAACTGATGCTTCCATCCGAGCTGACTATTTGGATAAAAGATATTGCAAATGTCATCTATTTTCCAATGGATAAAATTACCCTGTCATCCGGTTCCCTGACCATCGTATCCAAGGAGATGGAACTGGAACAAAAATGCGAACGGCTGATCAGAAAACTCCAAAACGCCCTTTCAAAGATAAAAACATTAAACGGCTTGTTGCCCATTTGTGCCAATTGTAAAAAAATTCGTGATGATAAAGGCTATTGGAATCAAGTGGAAGACTACATCCGCAAGCATTCAACAGCAGAATTTTCTCATGGTATTTGTCCTGACTGTGCCCGCAAGCTTTATCCTGAATTTTTCAATGAAAAAATTGAAAAAAACGAGGATTCGGATCAAATTCGCAACGACATACCAGATATCAACACATTTCTTTCATCCGATTAGGAACGCAGTAAACAATAAGCGTGTCTGATTGCGCAAAATTTTAGGTTATCTTTAGGGTTCATTGACCCTTTAACTTTAAATAGTGTCTTAACGAAAAATAGGATTTTTCGTTAAGACACTAAATATCCGACAATTTTAGTATTGCAACTTTATTGCATTTCTTTTTAACTTGAAATGTTGCAAATATATTATTATATATACTTTAAATGAAATTCTTTTAATTGAAATTGGTATTGCAAAATTGTTGCATTGCTGAAATTTTGTATAGGTGGTTGAGAGCTGTTTATGGGTAAGCCAATTGTTAAAATTGAGGATGTCTGGTTTCACTATAATAACCATCCGGTATTGACGGAAGTTAACATGGTTATTTATCCAAAAGATTTTATTGCATTGATCGGACCCAATGGTGGCGGGAAGACCACCCTTTTAAAACTGATGCTCGGCTTGCTGAACCCGGACCGGGGAACAGTTCGGATATTTGGCTGCTCACCGGCAAAAGTATCGCATCGTATCGGATATGTTCCACAGGATGTCAATGCTAATAAGAATTTTCCTATTACTGTAACAGATGTTGTTTTGATGGGAAGACTAACGCCGAAATGGAAATGCCGGCGTTATTCAAAAAAAGACAAAGAGGCTGTATTAAGTGCTCTTGAAAAATTGGAGATGACAACATATGCAGATCATCCTATCGGAGAATTGTCCGGCGGGCAAAGACAACGGGTTTTTATTGCCCGTGCCCTGGTTAGCAATCCGGAAATTTTATTTTTAGATGAGCCAACAGCCAACGTCGATGCCCATGGACAAACAGAGCTTTTCACGCTTCTTAAACAACTGAATCAACATACTACCATATTGGTTGTCAGTCATGATTTCCTTGCGGTTTCAAGTTATATTAAGTCTGTTACCTGTGTGAACCAAGACGTTCATCAGCACGATGCAGCAGAAGTGACTCAGGAAATGTTAGATTTGTCCTATCAGTGCCCGGTTGAACTGGTGGCCCATGGGTTGCCTCACAGAGTTTTGCAGAAACATTAGGAATCATAAAGATGATAGAAGCCCTTCAGTTTGAATTTATGAGAAATGCTCTCATTGCCGGTATTATGGCAAGTATCATATGTGGTATCATTGGCACATTGGTCGTTGTCAATCGGATCGTATTTTTAGCCGGAGGTATTGCTCATGCTGCTTATGGTGGCATCGGACTGGCTTTTATTTTGGAGATTCCATATTTGGTGGGGATTTTCGGTTTTTCCTTGCTTGCCGCTTTTATCATGGCGGGTGTTACCTTGAAATCAAAAGATAGATCGGATACCTTTATTGGGGTTATTTGGGCCGTAGGAATGGCTCTGGGCGTTTTACTTCTGGATATAAAAGAAGGCTATAATATTGATTTGATGAGCTATTTGTTCGGCAGTATTTTAACTGTGCCCCGCAATGAATTATGGGCGATGTTTTTACTGGCAATCTGTATTTTTGCCGCCGTTATTTACTTTTATTATGATCTTCTTGCTATGTCCTACGACAATGAATTTGCAAAATTAAGAGGCGTTCCGGTAAATTTTCTCCATTTTATGCTAAACGGGATGATTGCGCTGTCAGTAGTCATGGTTATCCGGATGGTTGGGTTAATTCTAATCATTGCACTCTTGACCATACCCCCCTATATCGCCGAAAAATATACAGGTTCTTTATCTACAATGATGGTCGTTTCTGCATTACTGAGTCTTTTATTTACTATCAGCGGTTTATGGCTTTCCTATTCAATAAATCTGACTTCCGGAGCTACTATCATAATGGTTGCTGCCGCTGTATTTTTTGTATCGAGAATTGTCGATTGGATCCAAATAATCGTCAATACGAAATGATTTTGGAGATGATTATGTGCCAACACTGCGATTATGCTCAAATACTGGAGGCAGCGAATTTAAACCTCACTACTAATCGGCTTAAAATTTTAGAAATAATCGGCAATAACCGAAGCCCCTTGAGTGCCAAAGAGATTTACGATACACTAAGTCGGAATAAAGATATAAACCGGGTGACAGTGTATCGGATTTTGGACTTATTGGTGAAAAAAGGTATTATCAACCGTCTCACCAGCGGTGAACGAACGTTTCATTATGGAATGGCTCCGAATAAAAACCATCCGGCACATCCCCATTTTTATTGTAAACATTGTGGAGCCATAGAATGCCTAAACCCCGAAGCGCTTCATATTGAAATGGAATCTTTAAAAAAAACCTATCCAGGTGTTATCGAAAATGTAGAAATCCGCGTGGATGGCATTTGTAAAAATTGTCTCAAAAAATCACGACAATAATTACATTTCATAAAAAACGGCCGGTAGCTATGTTGTGACTACCGGCCGTTTTTTATGAATTTTAAATTAGGTAATTAGTGCTTAGCTCCTGGCTTTCCCATAACCGATTTTTTGTACGGCCTCCTCCATCTCGTTGAGGATCTCGGGATCATCAATGGTTGCGGGGACCGCATATTCCTTTTTATCGGCAATTTTTTGGATAGTACCTCTTAAAATCTTTCCGGATCGGGTTTTGGGAAGACGTTTCACGACAGTCGCTTTTTTGAAAGAAGCGACCGCTCCGATTCGATCTCTGACCATTTGAACGGCTTCTTTAATGATGTCATCTACGGAACGGTCAACACCGGCATTTAAGACCAGAAATCCAACGGGAACCTGACCTTTCAATTGATCTTCCACACCGAGAACAGCACATTCGGCAACATCCGGATGGTCCGCCAGAATTTCTTCCATACCGCCGGTAGACAGCCGATGACCCGCCACATTGATAATATCATCGGTTCGGGTCATGACAAAAACATATCCGTCTTCATCAATGAAACCGGCATCAGCCGTTTTATAATAGCCGGGAAATTCGTTCAGATAAGCTTCTTTAAATCCTTCGTCGTTTTTCCACAAGGTCGGAAGAGACCCTGGAGGTAACGGCAGTTTAACAACTAGTGCACCTATTTCACCGGCCTTGACCAGCTGATTATTTTCATCGACTACCTGCACATTCCATCCGGGAGCAGGTTTAGTAGGAGACCCCTGTTTAACGGGATAATGATGGAGACCCAGACAATTGGCGCAAATGGCCCATCCGGTTTCTGTCTGCCACCAGTGATCAATTACCGGAACGTTCAGACTTTTTTCCGCCCAGTGAAGCGTATCGGGGTCAAGACGCTCACCGGCCAAAAAAAGCGCATTGAACTGAGACAGATCATAATCCTTCATTAATTGGGCTTTTGAGTCTTCCCGCTTGATTGCCCGGAAAGCAGTTGGGGCTGTAAAAAGTGCTTTTACTTTATGTTCAGATATTACCCGCCAGAAAACACCGGCATCCGGTGTTCCAACCGGTTTTCCTTCAAACACAATCGTCGTACAACCCTTTAAAAGCGGTCCGTAAACAATATAAGAATGACCGACAACCCATCCAACATCAGAGGCCGCCCAGTAAGTATCCCCGGCATCTACGTTGTAAATAGCTTTCATTGTCCATTTCAGCGCTACCATATGCCCGCCGTTGTCACGTACGACACCCTTTGGTTTGCCGGTGGTTCCAGAGGTATAAAGAATATACAAAGGATCAGTTGCTGCTACAGGTACGCAATCGGCAGGTTTTGCATCTTTCACGGCTTCATCCCAATCCACATCTCTGCCCTCAATCATTGAGGCGGTTTCCATTGGACGCTGAAAGATGACACATTTATCGGGCTTGAATGCTGCCATTTCAATGGCACCATCTAACAGCGGTTTATAAGGAATGATGCGTTTTACTTCAATGCCGCAGGATGCCGTGACGATTACTTTTGGTTTTGCATCATTGATTCGGGTAGCCAGCTCCTTTGCTGCAAAGCCCCCGAATACCACTGAGTGAATTGCTCCGATTCTTGCACAGGCCAGCATGGCGATGACAGACTGGGGAATCATGGGCATATATATGATCACACGATCACCCTTACCAACACCTAGCCCCTTCAAAACACCTGCAAATTTGGCAACCTCATCTTTTAATTCTGAGAAGGTATATTTTTTAATAGTATTGGTTACCGGACTGTCATAAATAAGAGCCGCTTGGTCTCCCCGCCCGTTTTCGACGTGCAAATCCAAAGCATTGTAGCATGTATTGCACTCACCCCCAACAAACCATCGATAAAAGGGTTTGTTGGAATCATCGAGGACTTTGTCCCACTTTTTATACCAATGGCAGTCCTCTGCAATTTCTCCCCAAAAAGCTTCGGGATCATTGATTGATTTTTCAAACGCCTCAATATACGGGTTGCTCATGCTTCCTCCTTCTTTAGTGAATAATGATGAAACCTGTTAACTTGTCTTTTCTGAATATTTTCAGCCGATAGGTTGTACCTACCCTTATGTATCATCATAATTGATCGAGCGCTCACTCAACAAATTAATATATTTTATTCACAGGTCATCAAATTTGTCAAACATTTTTTTCATTAATTGAATTTCATTTATTAAATCATTAATCATATAGGGAAAAAATAAAATTTTATAACTGATTTTCAAGTTACCTTTTACCTTTCAGGCGATAGGCATAAATGCTAATTCAAGGGGATATCCTGGGTAAATTTAGCACAAACCTGCTGACTATTTCTATTTTTTTCTTCCCAACTGATATGATGCATGGTATTCCAAACATTTTGGATATCAATGCTCAAAACAGTTTCATTTCCATGGGAGGGGAGAAGGGTAGCGTTGTATTTTCGCTGGTAGTAGGGTTTTTTATCTCCGGTTGGATGAATCGTAAACAGCGGTTTGCCCATTTCGAAGGAAATTCGCATGGCAAGAGCCATCATCAGTTCATCCAAATTCCAGACGCCTATGGCACCTTTGTTGCGATATGTCTCCAGAATAAAAAATCCTACGTGATGGTTATTTCTCAGGTTGCAAAAGGGGGATAGGTTCTGTCCGATGCTTCGATGAACCAGTGGATTAAATGGAATGCCGATATAAGGAGAGCCAAAAACAGAATCCAGTGCAACCGGGCGGGTAAAATCGAAATCCAAAAAAGCCACATGGTGAATAGTCGTTTTTTGTATTTCAAAGACATCAATCAAGCTGACACCCCGCAGGGTTAGCAATAAGTTGGGGGGCGGGTTGGGCTTGATAACAAAGCCATCATGGAAAAATTGATAGAAATCGAAACAAAATAACCCGGTAGGGTTAACATCCGGCAAATTCATGATATATACCCCCTTTTTAATTGTGGTTAGGGTACCGACAGAATTTGGTCCTGTTCAATTGGTTTCGAAAACGAGGCGGACATCCAGTCCCTCTTTCAGTGTGGAAATGACAGGGATAGTGATGATTCAGATGTCTGGATTTGAATTTGTTACGGCGATTTTGTCCGGGATAGCGAAAGAAGCTATCTCCCAATTCTTTTCGATGCCGATAATTATAAAAATAAAGGTCATTTTTGGGATATCTGCCGTGTCGGTCATCACATCTGTGATGATAAAATGACCTGCCATAGGCAGTAAATCCTGCAACGGATGATCCATAATAGGTTTCGGATATGGCGATAACCGGATCATATTCTGTTTTTCCTGACGAATGACAGCCTGGAGATACTTGCTTTTGGGAGTAAATAGCCTCGTTTTTTATTCTATGAGATGAAACAGCATCGGCATAAAAAATGTCATGATCAACATGGCTTTTGGGATCAGAAGAGGTTTTGTCAGTCACAACTGTCCCGGTTTCATTGACGGATTTTTCCTCCATCGGCTCATATTCAATTTCTTCAATTTTGACAAGTTTTCTGACGTCGGCCGGATGTTTGATATTGGAAAAATGTTTTTGTCCTTTATCATCGATCCATGAATAAATTTCAGCATTTACAGGCGACAGCAAAATAACTGTTAAAAACATTATGATGAATATATTTTTATATAGGTGCATGAAAAATCCTTTTTCAGGCTAATCTAATATTTATAATAATACTTTTTGAGAAATATGAAACCTATTTTTCGATCATATTTTACCTAAAACCATATTTCTGGAATTAACTTTCTGGATTTTTACGTGCATTAAACTGTTTTTGTGCGTATTTTTCCCGTAGAACATAACGGGGATATAGTTTCGGGATATCCCTTTTAGCAGGCCGGACATCCGCTCACATTTTTCTTCGACCAAAACTTCAACCGTTTTGCCGACAAAACGATTATAGAAGTAATATTTAAGTCTGTCGCTGAGTTCACGTAATATTCGACAACGCGATTTTACAATTTTTGATGACACCTGTTGAGAAAAACGAAATGCAGCAGTTCCTTCCCGCGGAGAAAATGGAAACACATGTAAATAAGAAACCGGCAAGCTTTCAATAAGATGGACTGTATTTTCAAAAGCCTGTTGAGTTTCACCCGGAAATCCCGACAGAATGTCCACTCCGATGGCAGCATCCGGAAGCCGGTTTTTGATTTTTAACACCAGGTTCCGAAAAAAATCGCTGTCATACGGACGTTTCATTCGTCTTAGGATGATATCGTCGCCGCTTTGCAGGGAGATATGAAAATGTGGGCACAGTCCTTTCCAGTTAGCCGCAAGTTCAATAATATCATCGGATAACTCACAAGGTTCAATGGAGCTTAATCGTAACCGCTCGATTAATCCCTGTTCCCAAATCTTTAACAGCAATTGAAACAGACTTTTGGCAGGATGTAAATCTTTGCCATATACCCCCAGATGAATACCGGTAAGGACGACTTCCTTTCGCCGGGCATTTCTGAATTCATGAAGCTTTTCAATAACCAAATCTTCAGACAAGCTCCGGCTTCTTCCCCTGGCATAGGGAACAATACAGTAGCTGCAAAAAGCATTGCATCCATCCTGGATTTTCAAAAACGGGCGGGTTCGGGTTCCAATTGGCGTTGCCGGCATGTCATTAAACTTTGTATCTCTTTTTTTATCGAAACCATAAAAAACGATTGACGGATGTTTGTTCTCGCTATCGCAAAAGGACTCTATCAGGTCTGGTATACTTCCCTTTTCGTCATGACTGACAATCCAGTTCACTCCTGAAATAGCTGCAATTTCCTCCGGTTTAGTCTGAGCATAACATCCGGTGACAATAATCAGGGCGTTAGGGTTTAAACGGATTGCCTGACGGATTGCCTGACGGGATTGCATTGCAGCTTTAGCCGTTACCGTGCAGGTATTAATAATACAAATTTCCGGTAAACTTTTATCCGTATTTTTTTCACAGGGTATCCCGATGTTCCAGGACATTAACCCCTTATGGCAAAGCGTTTTTTCGATCGCTTCGGATTCAAACTGGTTAACCTTGCACCCCAGTGTCAATATAGTAAATGTTGATTTGTTTTTCATACGATCCAGCCCGCGCCGATGACTTCTCTGCCCAGATAAAATACAGCTCCCTGACCGGGTGCAACAGCGCTCTGAGGTGTATCGAATGTTAGTGTCAGATGTTGTTTGTCGTCATCGGGATATATCGTTGATGGGACAGCCCGGTGGCGATATCGCAAACGGGTTCGAACAGTCAAACCCTTATCCGGCGGCTGTTGAATCCAGTTGACATTTTCTACGCGACATGCTGTTCGGCATAAGTCTTTTTTGAACCCGACGATCAGAGCATTCCTTTCTATATCAAGTTTGATGACATAATAAGGTTCGGAGGCCGGGCAATTGATGCCTCTTCGCTGACCTATCGTAAAAAGGTGTAATCCTTGATGATATCCGATAAAATTTCCGGAAAGATCCAAAATAGGACCCGGTTTGGGTGAAATTGTTTCTCCCAGGAACTCTCTGCAAGAGTTTGTCTTGATAAAACAAACATCCTGACTTTCGCCATTACTGAAGGGTATCAGCCCCTTTCTATCAGCCAAAGCCCTTACGTCATTTTTCGACAATGCACCTAGAGGAAACAAAACTTTTTGCAATTGATCCTGGTCAAGAAAAGACAAAAAATAGGATTGATCTTTGTTGCTGTCGAGTCCTTCAAGCAGATGACAGATACCCTTGTTATCACAAATTAACCGGGCATAATGACCGGTGGCAAGCTTGGTGGCACCTATCTCTTGTGCATGACTTAACAGTGTTCCAAATTTAATGGCCGGATTGCAAACTAAACACGGATTGGGTGTTTTCCCGCTACGGTAGGTTTGAATAAAATAATTGACAACCTGGTTTTTGAATTCATGTCTCAAATCAACAATATGGACAGTGATACCTAATTTTTGGGAAACGGTTTCAATTTTTTTCTCAGCCGATTTATAAAGAACCTTTACCCTTCGGCTGTGCAATTTATCTTCTCGTTCAAAAGCACTCGTTGATTCATATCCGGTTAAAAAATGAATTCCGACTACCGAAAATCCCTGCTTTTTCAAAAGGTATGCGGCCATCAGAGAGTCTAAGCCACCGCTGATAGCCACCGCCACCGTTTGTATCATTCAAAAAAGATCTTGTTGGTGGGCCTGACTTCCATGGCCCGGGTCGGGCAGGTAAGAACACAAAGTTCACATACACTGCATTTTTTTTGGTCAAAAATTACCATCATTTCAGGACGTTGAATTGACAGTGCTCCGGTAGGGCACACTGCAGTGCATGCACCGCAGTGAGTGCATTTTGTATCATTGCGCTTGATTTCCTGGGAAGCATTTTGAACCTGAACATTCTGGCTCTCCAGGTATTTGACACCTTCTTTGAAATTTTTCTTGGTCCCTGACAGTTCCAATACCATAATCCCCTCTTTTCTGGGAAGGACCGTAGCTCTTAAAATATTGAACGTCAGAGCATATTTTGTTGATAGATTACACACGATCGGTTTGTGCACATAATCTTTTGGAAACCGAAGAACTAATATTTTGGAATACACGTTATGCCTCCAGGAAGATGCGTTGTTTATTTTATAAAACTTTATAATATAACTTTATCGCCACAATATGTCAACCTGTGTTTTTTCCTTACAGCAATTCAGAACTGCTGTTTCCCTTAATCCGCAGTTAACAGCGCGGTAATCACAAGGCAAAGCAGAACTATATTGGCTGTCCATGCGGCAACTACCGGAGGTAGCATTTCACCGGTACCCAGGGAAAGGCAGAAAGAATGAAAAAACCAGTAGAAAAAAATCACGACAATTCCCATGGTGATCCCCAAAGAAATGGCATCGTTACGATTGCATTTCATAGAAATTCCGATGCCTGCTAACATGAAAATCAAGCACACGAAAGGAAAAGCAATCTTACTGTGTAAATCCACCCGGTAACCGGTAGCATCGTAACCCTCACGTTTAATTTTATGAATATACTGTCTGAGTTCCAAAAAACTCATTTCTTCCGATTTTTTTACAACTTTTTGAAGGTCATCTGGTGTCAAATCCAGTTTTTCTGTTTTGCTTTTGAAAAATGCATGACGGTATATATCGGATTTTTTATCCAACACCTGATCCATCAGATCATATAAAATCCATTTACCTTCTGAGAATTTTCCTCTATCTGCATCCAGTCTGCGGACCAAGGCAAAATTTTGATCAAAAATGGTTATTGTAATGCCGAAAATAGTTTGCTGAGAGGGATTAAAATATTTTATATGAACGATAGACCGGTCAAGATGCATCCAGATATTTTTCTCCCTTGAAATCACGGTCGGCTTCTTTTTGATTTCATTGAGCCATATACGGTTAGCCCGACTCATAGTCACAGGGACAACCGTTTCAGAGAAGAAAAAAAGAATACCAGCAGATATCAGTCCGATGGCAACCAGAGGCTTTAAAAGCGCATAAATGCTAACACCACTGCTTTTCAATGCGAGAATTTCATTGGATTTGTTCATCAGCCCGAAAACGATAATGGTAGAAAGCAAAAGGCTGACCGGGGCCATCTGTGCCACAATAAACGGAATTTTAAGAAGCATATAGAACAATGCCAGGGAAATCGGTGCGCCTTCTTCGATGAAATTGTCAATTTTTTCAAAAAAATCAATAACCGCATAGATTCCAATTACCAACACCATTACAAGGAGAAGGAATTTAATAATTTCTCTGGTGATATAGTTGCTTACAATGGACATAATCGTTTAATAGCGGATTAGATAGCGCCTAACAATTCCGGGGAGAAACCGCCATTGAAATGAATGTTGACGGGAGGCGCGTATCAAAAGAAAAATACCTGTTGCCATCACGACAACATTGGGGGTCCACATCCCAACATATGCCGGAATAACCCCGGTTTCGCTGTAGGATTTTCCGGCGGACAGCATCAGATAGTAACCCAAAAAGGCGATCAATCCCAAAACCAGTCCCAGAGATCGGCGGGCGGTTTTTGACTGAAGCCCCAGGGGAAGGGCTAATATCCCAAGTGTCAGGCAGGTAACCGGAAGGGAGAATTTGCGATGATATTCAACCAGGGCTTCGTAATAGTCTTCGTCTCTTTTGGGATAATTGTTTAAAAAATCAGTAAGCTCATTAAAGTACATCTCCTTTTCATCTAGCGTTTTATCATCATGATCCGAGATCGCATTTTTTAGATCCAGTTGAATATCATATGTATCAAATGTGATTGTGTCGGCGCTTCGGTTTTCGAGATTAACCCGGTTAATTGAACCGTCAAAAAGGCGCAGTTGAAATATCTGTTGTTCAGGATCTGAAAAAAGTTTTCCTCGGGGAGCTACAACGACCGTACTTCCTGTATCCTGGTTGCGTTGATCTTCAATAAAAATATCCATCAGGGTTTTGGACTTCAAATCAATTTTGGATACATACAACATTACGCCCTCAAAGCTGTCATTAAAGTTACGCTCTTTTAAACCAATATCAACATTTGCAACTGCGACTTCTGAAATGAGGGTTTTCAATGACTGCTTTCCCCAGGGAAGTCCATAAATGGTCATACTAATAGTAATCAATCCTCCCGCCAGACAAAAAATAAGCACAGGCGGAACCAGTCTGTAGAGACTGATTCCACCGGCATTTAATGCTACAATTTCGTTATCGGCTGAAAGCCTCAGAAATGTCACCAGAACGCTCATCATAACCGACATGGGAATTACATATACATGGAAATAGGGGATGGTATACAAAAGAATCAGAAGAACGGATACCATGCTTGTTTTGTAATTGACCACGATTTGGGTAATTTCCAAAATTTCTGTCATCAGAAAAAGGAAGGTAAAAAAGCCCATACTGATCAAAAAGGGTAAAATCATTTCCTTTATGATGTAACGGTCTGCAATGGTATTGAGTTTCATAAAGTGCCGTCAATTTTTCAACTGCATCTGATTTAACTTATAGTATTCCCCTCCAAACTCCATGAGTTCATCATGGTGCCCCTCTTCAACAATCTCTCCTTTCACCAGCACGATAATACGATTCGCATACGCAATGGTTGACAGCCGATGGGCAATAACAAAGGTAGTACGTCCTTTCATAAGGTTTTCCAGGGCTTTTTGAACCAGCATCTCAGCTTCTGAATCCAATGATGAGGTCGCTTCATCTAGGATCAAGATAGGAGCATCTTTTAACAATGCTCTTGCAATACAGATCCGCTGTTTTTCTCCTCCGGAAAGTCTGCTTCCGAGTTCACCAATGGTTGTTTGAAATCCTTTGGCAAAGCTTTGTACGAAATCATAGGCATAGGCGGCTTTTGCAGCTCGGGTGATATCTTCTTCGGTGGCATTCTGGTTTCCATAGGCAATGTTTTCCCGAATTGTATCGTTAAACAATATGGGTTCCTGAGTGACAATCGCAATCTGATTTCTTAATGATGAAACCGACATGTCGCGGACATCGATATCGTCAATATAAATTCCCCCCTTACTGACATCATAGAAACGTGGGATTAAATTGACCAGTGAAGTTTTTCCACCGCCGCTCATTCCGACGATGGCGAGAATCTCACCGGCTTTCGCCTCAATATTGATATTTTTCAGTACCCAGTCATCTTCATACCGAAACCATACATTTTCAAATCTAACCGAGTGAGGTTCCCGTTTCATATGAACAGGATTTGGTTTTTCCACCAGATCCGATTCTTTTTCAAGAATGTCAAAAACCCTATCGGCAGCCGCCAGACCTTCCTGGATATTGTTGTTGAGCTTGGATAGCTTTTTTACCGGCTCGTAGAGCATTAAGACAGCCGTCATAAATGAAAAAAAGGTACCCGGCGAAGATGTCCCGTTAATCACTTTGTAGCCACCATACCAAATAATAAACGCAACGCCGATTCCTCCCAAAATCTCCATCACCGGAGATGATAATGCTTTGGCAGCCACAGCTTTCATTTCCATCCGAAAAAGAGCCCTGGTTTTTCTGAAAAATCTTTGTTTTTCATATTCCTCCATGCCAAAGGCTTTTACAATCTTATTGCCGGCAAATGTTTCGTGAAGAAAACTACTCATGTCGGCCATGCATTCCTGACAGCCGGTACTCACCCGACGAACCCGCCGACCCAATTCAACTACCGGATAAAACGCCAACGGTAAAATAATCAGTGCAAAAATGGCCATTAGCCAGTCGCGATAAAAAATAACAAATATCAGGCTGATAATGGAAAAACAATCTCGCAATGCACCCGTCACGGCCGTGGATACCATTCCTTTGATAATGTTGACATCGTTGGTTACCCGGGACATCAGCCTGCCGGTTCTTTCCTGGTAAAAAAAGGAAAGGGAAAGACAGGTAATTGTATCATAGAGCTGGTTGCGAAGCTGGCGAATAATACTTTGTCCCACATAGTTCATCAGATAGGTATGACCGTATTGAGCGGCACCGCGAAGAAAATAAATGAAAATGACAGCAAGCGGAATGATTTTCAGCATAAAAGCATTCTGCTTGAAAAAGATATCATCTAGGATCGGTTTTACCAAAAATGCGACTGCTCCGGTAGAACCTCCCACAATCAGCATACAGATCATAGCGAAACCAAGCCTGAAACGATTCTCCCGAATCATTCGAAGCAGGTGTTTGTGACGTGGTTTTAATTGAAATCTAAAAATTTTACTCATAATAAAAAAACCGTCTCCGGACGGATATCACTCTATTAAATGGCCAAAATAGGCATCAGCAGTTTTCGTAATCTTTTGAAGTTCTTTTTCCAAAACAGCTCGTTTTTTTTCCCTTTCTTGTTCGTCAGCGTCGGAAGGCACCCTGACAGGATTTCCATAAATCACTAAGCACCGGGTAAAAGGATAAGGAAGCAAAAAACGGTCCCAGCTTGCAAAAATTTTCAATTTTTTGGCACTGTAGGTCATCGGCACAATTGGACACCCGGTTTTTTTAGACAGCATTATGACACCAGGCTGTACCTTAAACCGTGGACCCCGGGGGCCATCGGGGATTACGACACCCGGGCGATTTTTAGCATTTAAGCATTTAATCTGTTTAGCCAAAGCACGCAGTCCCCCCCGACTTGATGATCCCCGAATTGTAAAATGTCCCTGGCACTGAACAATCCTGGCAATAATTTCTCCGTCTTTAGAAGGACTCACGAGAATGACAGCGTTTATTCCCTTGTAAATGTAGCTAAGAAGTAGAATCCGGGAATGCCAGAAAGCAAAAATATACCGGTTGCTGTTGACAATATCGTTGACAAGTTCAAATCCTCTGGTTTCTACTGTTGTTGTCCGAAACAGCAGGTCAATAAATGTTTTTCCCAGAAAGCCAACGGCTCGCCATTTCAATTCCTGAAACATTTCTTTTTGTTTAGGTGTCAATTGTAAATCCTAATTAAGATATTAATATTATAATATTCTGAGTGCAATATCGGCAACTCTTTGCGATGCCCCGGGGCCACCCAGCCGTTGCCGGAGCCGTTTAAAATCTGCTTTTAAGCGTGAGATTCCATCAGGATCATTTAATATCCGGGCAGCCGCATCGGCTATCATTTTTGGGTTGGCATCATCCTGAAGCAGCTCAGGAACCAACGGCTTTCCTGCAATAAGGTTTACCAGACAAACAAAATTCACCTTCACCAGGGCTTTTCCCAATTTGAAACTAATGGGGGAGACCTTGTAGACAATCACCATGGGAACGCCTGAAATGGCTGCTTCCAGGGAGACAGTTCCGGATGCGGCGATCACCAAATCTGATTGTCTAAATGTTCGATCAGCACCGCCAGAAACTGTCTTAACATCCAAATGATTCCGGTTTTGAGATAAAATTTCATTTACCAAATCCGGATCTATACCGGGAGCCAAAGAAACACAAAATCCGGCTTCCGGAAATTGTTGTTTTAAACGTTGTGCCGCCAGGAGCATATCGGGAAGATGCCGATGTATTTCCCGATCCCTGGAACCCGGCAACAGGCCGATTACCGGAAATTTTATATCTGATGCCGGGGTCTTCATCGTTGTCCGGGATAAAACCGGTTTTATTTTATCCATCAGGGGATGTCCCACAAACGATACCGAAACGCCATGTTTTTGATAAAAGCTTCTTTCAAAAGGAAGTATGACCGCCATATGATCGACCAGCCGCCGAATCTTCTTTATTCTTCCTAAACGCCATGCCCACACCTGGGGACTAATATAGTAAAGAACGGGAATCTTTAGCTGTTTGGCCATTGAAGCGACGAGCAGATTGAAATCCGGAAAATCGATAAGGATCAAAAGGTCTGGTTGCAACTTTTGGAGCATACGTTTGGCGGTATTAATGCCTTTGATTAAATCAGGAATTTTTGAAAATACTTCTGTAATTCCCACGACTGCCAGCCGGGAAGAATTCATATAAATTCGGACGCCCTGGTCCTTCATAAATTTTCCCCCAATGCCGAAAAATTCAATCATCGGGTCTTTTTTATGAATCGCGCGGATCACGTTGGCTCCATGGAAATCTCCGGATGCTTCACCGGCGATCATCATTATCCGCTTCTTATAAGGCATGCTTTTTCCCCGCGTTTATGATTCCAGAAATTGTTTTCGCGTTTGCCGGTTCTGCTCGATGATGCTCAGCGCTACTTTTAATGCTTCACGGCCCATTTTCCCGGTAACTTCCGGCATCATACGATGTTTTACCGCATGAACAAAGGATTTCAATTCCGCCTCCAGAGCGTCGCCTTGAGTAACGTTGAGCTGGTTGATATCCATGCCGGGAATAATACCGGTCGTTGATTTGCCGTTTTGCCGAATAATCGTTATTTCCCGGTTGGCAAAATCGACAGATAAATAAGCACCTTTTTGGAATAGCCGAATTTTTCGTTCATTTTTCATGGAGATCCGGCTAGCGGTGACATTAGCGATACACCCATTGGCAAATTCCAACCGGGCATTAGCGATATCTCCATATTCTGTAACGACCGGTATTCCTGCAGCTTTAATACTGTTTAATTTTGCATTAACAAGACTCATGATGATATCAATGTCATGAATCATTAAATCCAGTACAACATCAACATCGGTCCCTCGCGGTTTGAAAACGCTGAGCCGGTGAGATTCAATGAACATGGGCGTATTGACATAATTTTTCAGAGCAACCACCGCCGGATTAAATCGTTCCAGGTGGCCAACCTGAATGATATGTCCTTTGGCTTCTGCAACAGCGATCAGATCATCGGCTTCCTGTAATGTGGTGGTCATGGGTTTTTCAATCATTACATCAATGTCATTTTCCAGAAAACATTTACTGACCGGATAATGATACGGTGTCGGTACGACGATACTAACAGCATCTACTTTCCCGATTAAATCTTCGTAATGGGTAAATGACCGGGTATGAAACATTTTGGCAATTGTGTCAGCCCTTTGACGGTTAATATCCGCAACACCGACTAAGTGAACATCGTGCATCCGGGAGTATTTTTCTGCATGAAATTCTCCCAGGTACCCGACACCCACCACACCTATTTTAAGTTTTTCCATTTTGTTGACTTTCTTTTCCGATTATTTCGTGCAAAGTAGCTTAAACATCAGGACATTTTATCCCAAGCGGTAATACTGATTCCTTGTTCGTCTGCCAGAGCTATCATTTTTTTTTGATCAAAAACAATTGCTTTTCCCGCCTCAATCAGAAGTGCAGCAGCACCGGCTTCTGCCATGACCTGGATGGTTTTTTGCCCGATAGCCGGGATATCAAAACGAATATCCTGGTTGGGTTTACAGACTTTTACCACTACGGCATTTTTTCCCAGGGAAGCACCTCTTCGAATAGCATTATCAGTGCCTTCAACAGCTTCCACCGCAAGGATTGAACCATCCCCCACGACGACACATTGTCCGATATCAAGACGACCGATTTCTTTTGCAATTTGCCATCCTATTCTCATATCTTTTTTTTGGGCGCGGCTAGGTTTGCGTTTTGTCCAGCATCCTTTTGGCGCCAACAGCTCTGGAAGCAAAAAAGTGGATTCCCGGATCATAATACCTTCTTTTTCCAGAGTTGTTGCAAATGCCCGCAATATGCCATCATCATGACTAGTGGGCAAACCGGCCAGGATTGCGATAGCTTTCAAATCAGGTTTAATCTCGGTAAATAATCGGCTTTTGTATATTCCCCCCATCATCACAGCTTCATTGACACCATTGGATTTAAAAAATTTTATCAGTCGTTTCACCTGCCCTAAATGGAACCATTCGATTAAGTCCACATGTTTTCCGAGAGCAGGATCAGCCTCTTTTTGATATGCTGCTGCAATGACATTATACCCCTTGGCGCGAGCTGCTTTTGAAAAAATAATGGGGAACTGACCGCTCCCCGCAATAAGACCTATTTGTCTGTGCATCTTTTTTTACCGCGTAATTCCCCGCTGAGAATTTTTAATAAACTCAATAAAGGCGATAACTTCCGGATACTGCTCAACATCAGCACGAACCCTCTCAATTGCCTCATTCATGGTCAGCCCAATCCGGAAAATAATCCGATACACTTTTTTTAGGGCAGCCAGGGTACTGTGAGAAAATCCATGACGTTTTAATCCCACTGTATTAAGTCCATGAAGTTTAGCACGATCACCTGCTGCAATGACATACGGTGGAATATCCTTTACAACTGCTGACTTACCACCGACAAATGCGTAATCGCCTATTCGGACAAATTGGTGTACCGCTACCAGACCGCCTACTGTGGCATAATTGCCGATGGCGATATGACCCGCCAGGGTAGCGTTATTGGCCATTACCACCCCTCTGCCGGTTTTACAATCATGGGCAATATGAGTATAATTCATTAAAAAGTTTTCCTCACCAATTTCGGTAATCCCCCCTCCAAACCCGGTACCACGGTGAATGGTGACGAATTCCCGGATGATAGTTCCCTGTCCAATTTTTAAATAGGTTTTCTCACCATCAAATTTCAAGGATTGGGGATGTCCACCGATCGCGGCAAACTGGTATATGTTACAATCTTTACCAATGGTCACGTAGGGTTCAATGACCGAATGCGGACCGATTCGCGTATTGGAACCGATAAACACCTCTTTTCGGATAATCGCATAAGCCCCGACTTCCACACTGCTATCTAGTTCGGCGCCGGATTCGACAATGGCTGTTGGATGGATACTCATTTATTGTCTCCGATTGTTGCCATGAACTCCGCCTCTGCCACCGTAGCACCATCAACGGTTGCCATACTTTTCATTTTGACTGCATTGGATCGCTGTTTCAGCATTTCAACGTGGTATACCAACTGATCGCCGGGGATGACAGGCTTTCGGAATTTTACCTTATCAATCGCCATAAAATACATCAAAGACCCCTGTTTTTCCTCAGGAAGTGAGTAAAAATACATAGCTCCACCGGCTTGCGCCATACCTTCCACAATCAACACCCCGGGCATAACCGGAGTACCCGGGAAATGTCCCTGGAAAAAAGGTTCATTGATGGAAACATTTTTTATAGCAGTAATGCTCTTTCCCCCGACAACTTTAATAATCCGATCGATCATCAAAAAGGGATAGCGGTGAGGCAAAAATTTCATGATCGACATTATATCCATTTTATCATCCATTATTTTCTCCTAAAGCAATAAAAATGCGCATCACGTCTCCTTGCCAATGTTGTTTTCCAGTTTTGCCAGACGTTTTTCGATTTCAGTTAGTTTCTTCATAAACTCCGGGAGTCTGGGCAACAAGGTTTGGACTCGCAACCAAAGCCGATGGGGCATGGATGGTCTTCCGGAGACCACCGCCGTTGCAGGTATATCCTTGGCTAATCCCGCACAGGGACCTACAATAGCACCATCGCCGACTTTCAGGTGCTGTGCAACACCTGATTTGGCTGCCAGTGTTACATTTTTCCCGATGGTCACACTGCCGGCAATACCGACCTGTGCTACTATTATAGAATTTTCACCCACTTGGGTATTATGCCCTATATGAACCTGTTTGTCGGTCTTGACACCCGAACCGATTCTTGTATTTCCGAACGTCGCCCGATCAATGGTGTTCAACGAACCGATTTCCACATCATCTTCGATCACAACAATACCCGTTTGTGGAATCTTGTGCCATTTTCCATTTTTATCGGGTGTGAATCCGAAACCATCACTGCCAATAGCAGTATTGGCATGAATAATCACACGGTTACCGATACAACATCCTTCACGGATTGTTACACTGGGATATAGGACAACATCATCGCCAAATGACACCCCCCGACCGATATAAACATGCGGATAAATCGTCGCTCTGTTTCCTATGGTAACATTATCCTCAATTACAACATATGGAGCGATATCAGCATTTTCGCCGCAAACAAAATTTTGGCCGATTACGGCGTGAGGACTTATTTCCCAGCGAGGATGATCAGGCGGATAGAACACCTGCATTATCATTGTCCATGCCAGACGGGGATTTTCAGTAATAATCAGAGACAACGGGCGTTTTATAGCTGACAAAATTTTCTCCGGCTCTGTCAACGTGTTTGGAACCAGTACGGCTCCCGCTCTCGTTGTTTCGAGACGATTCAAAAAACGGACATCACCGGCCAGAGTAAGATCCTTACCCTCAGCGGTCTCAAAAGGAGCAATACCGGCGATCGATTTTTCTCCGTCACCGAAATATTTCCCATTGACATGTTGTGCAATATCAGCAACTGACAATTGAATGGTCATTTAACCGATTGTCCTTTTCCATAATGATTAGACTATTTTGGCATCCTTCACAAGTACTTTACACTTCCTGAAGCCGAGGCTTGTTTATCCAGAGTTCCATCCAAAAATTGTAAACTACTTTTGTGGAAATATGAAGGATGTCACTATTTTTTTACCATAGGCAGGCAGTATCCGAATAAAATCAAGGTGTATTTTCATAGAACTAAAGTTATTGTTTTTTTATATATTCCTGATTGTAAAGCTCGACAATTCTATCAGTAATATCCAATGCATCTGGAAAATAAACTGCTCCACATTCCCGTCTTTCCAGAATCAGTAAATATCCCTCTTTTTGTCCAATCCTGTCTACCAACTCAACTACTTCTTCCTGAATTTCTTTTACGAGTTCCATTTCCTTCTTTTTGAAATCCAGCTCGTATTTTTGCTGAAGATTTTTCAAATCAGTTATTTTTTCACGAATATCTTTTTCCTGTTCTTCGCGCTTTTCAGGGCTCATTACCAGCGTATCCCGTTCCAGCTTTTCTCGTAATGACTCAATTTCTTTTGCCCTTTTTTCCAGATCTGCTTTTAATATATCTCCCTCTTTGTTGATGGCCGCCTGGGCTGATTTTCCCGCAGTAGAATTTTCAAGGATTTCAACAAAATCGATTACCCCGATTTTAGTCATATCGGCGGCAGAGACTGAAGAAATTATCCATAATATGGAAAAAAATGCGATGACGAATATCGCCCTAGATACTTTTTTCATCAAATTCCCCCTAATTTTCTTTTTGTTATTTGGAAACGAAAATTTTCATGAACTTTTGTATAAAAATCTTAATGATAAATACATCAGAAATGTTGTCAAGTAGGTCAACAGAAATCTAAAAATTATTACCCATTGAAAATTCCCATCTGCCACCGTCTTCATCTCCCTCTCGATCCAAAATATGGCCGTATTCCAAACGAATGGGGCCCATCGGGGAGTACCACCTGATACCTCCCCCCACACTTTCTCTCAAATCCGCCAGATCGATACTGCCCTCATCCTCATAAACATTTCCGGTATCATAAAAAATAAGACCGGTCAGCCCTGCCTTTTTCACCAATGGAAAAATGTATTCTAAATTTAGTTGAACATATGCTTGACCGCCGATATCGGCATCGTCTTCATCTGTCAGACAAATATCCCGCCAATCGAATCCCCTGATGGAATTAATGCCGCCAAGATAAAATTTTTCATAATCCGGAAGCTTTCCGCCGGATGCTTTGTTTATGAATCCGCCTTCCGTATGAACATACCCGACAGTTTCCCAAAATAATGGGAAATAAAAGCCTAACTCCCCTTCGTACTTGGTAAATGCGATATCACCGCCCAGACCAGCATACTGAATGGAAAAGGCGTGCTTTTGTCCTTCGGTGGTATTAAATAATCTGTTTCGGGTATCATATTCAATGGTTGATTTTATACTGCTTTCAACGTTTCTGCCTTCTAATTCCTTTATACTCCTGGCGGCATCTGAATCAATTTCGTCGATGTCGGCGTCTTCATAAAGATAGCCAAGATATAGCCGGGTGTCTTGAAATATTGGATACGAAAAGCGAATCCCACCTCCTTTGCTGTCCTTGTCATAATCATCATAATCACGTTCCCAGTTAAAAAGATCAACGCCGAACGATAAAGGAATGTCGAACAGCCAGGGTTCAGTAAAACTTAGGGAAAAACGGGTACTTCTTCCGCCCAGCAGGGCACTTAGAACTAACTTCTGACCACGGCCGAAAAGGTTTCGCTGTCCTATGGAGCCCAACAGGAAAACACTTTCAACACTGCTGAAACCTCCGCCGAAGCTGAATGATCCGGTAGCTTTTTCCTTAACATCGACTTCCAGGACCATCGAATCATCGGTGCTTCCCTTTTCCGTTTCGATCTTGATATCTTCGAAATATTCAAGCCGATATAAATTGCGAACACCTCTTTTAAGTTTTTTTCCGCTATAAAGCTCCTGCTCATGAACTTCCAGCTCACGCCGAATTACCTTATCCCGGGTTTTCGTGTTTCCGCTGATAATGATTCGTTCAAAATATACCTGGTTGCCTTTATCAATTGTATACGTGATATCCACAAGAAGATTATCCATGTCTTTGTCGATCTCTGGCGCAATATCTGCGTAAGCGTAGCCTTCATCGGAGTACAGGTCCGTTAACGCAAGCACATCGTTTCTGACGACTTCGCGATTGTAATGTGTTTCCTGTGTGATGGACACTTTTTTCAAAAGCTCATCTTTAGACAGAACCAAATCTCCCTCGATGTCCACCCGGCCGACCTTAAACTGAGGCCCCTCGTCGATTTTTATCGTAATATAAATCCAGTTGTCCTTAAATTCGATCTGAGGCTCCCCGACTTTTGTCTGGATAAAACCATGGTTTTGATAAAAAGCATGAATTCTAGCCATATCCTGGTCTAAGTCCTCCTTTTTGAGAGTCCCGGAAGCTGTCAACCATGATAAAAAGTTTTTCTCTGAGGTTTGCATCAATTTTTTAAGCCGCTTGTCGGTAAATGATTCGTTGCCTTCAAAAGCAATTGTTTTTATTTGGCTTTTTTCACCCTCAACAATATGGAATTCCAGGTCGGCCTGATTGTTTTCCAGTTCTGTTACTTCGTAGGTGATCTGAACATCATGAAAATTTTTTTCCTTGTAAATTGATCGTATCCTCTCGATGTTCCTGTTAATTTTATGTAAATTGAGTATAGATCCGGTTGTTATGCCCATATTTTCGAGTATTTCTGTTTCCTCGAAAATTTTGTTACCAAATATATGAATCACTCGAATTGTCGGTTTTTCGGTTACCTCGAAAATGACCACTTTCCCGTCAGGTCTATTCTCAGACTCTACCCGAACATCTTCAAAATATCCCATTGCATAGATACTTTTAATATCTTTGGTCAGGTTTTTGGTCAGAAAAATATCGCCGGGTTTCGTGTCGATGCGAGCCTTTATGGCTTCAGCTTCAATCCGGTTATTTCCTTCGACAACAATATTTACTATCTTTTCCTGTCTGAACAATTTTAATCTGATTTCTTTGACAATTTTGTTTAAGGTTTCGGACAAATCCGCCACCCCCTCACCCTCCTGATAAAAAACCGCTGGCGGCGAATCAGAAAAAGTGTTGATCATTTTTGCATCCAGACTGAATTTTTCTCCGATCCAGGTCAGGCTGCCCCAAATTACCTGATCCGCACCGCTTACTTGTCCGAGTTTGCGAATCTCATCCAATTCCATAGCAACAGGTTCTATATCGGTCATGGGTTGAGATAAATGAGCAATTTCAGCACCTGCTTCTTCAAGATATCTTTCCAGAACTCCCGGAATTTCGGTTTTTAAATAAGAAAAAGTTTCTGAAGCATAAATTTCAAAAGGTAACACCAATACTTTAACCCGCTGTTGTGAATGGGCCAAAGCTGAGAGAAAACATAATAATACCGACAGGGTAAGAGCCAATCTTTTATGCATCATAAAATCTCATTCCATTTCTACCAGTTGTCCATCCAGAATTGTGATACGCCGGGACATAAGCGCCGCTAATTCCATATTGTGAGTAACCACCACCAGTGTCATTCCCAGTTCTTGATTCAACGAAATAATCAGTTCATGAACCTGTTCACTGTTTTTTTTGTCCAGGTTTCCTGTTGGTTCATCTGCCAAAAGTACCATGGGATTTAGCACGAGGGCTCTGGCCAGTGCAACTCGCTGCTGTTCCCCGCCTGAAAGATCGGGGACCCGATGATACAAGCGGTTTTCCATTCCGACCCGGCCAAGAATCTGTTCGGCTGCTTTTGCGGCTTTGTCATTTTTCTGGCCCTGAATCAGACATGGCATCATTACATTTTCCAGAGCAGAGAATTCGGGTAGTAAATGATGAAATTGAAAAACAAAGCCGATAAAACGATTGCGGAACAGGGCCAATTTCCCATTGTTAAAGCTAAAAACATCCTCATTATTAAAAAAAAGATTACCCTGGTCCGGACGGTCCAATGTTCCTAAAATATGGAGGAATGTGGATTTCCCAATACCAGAGGCTCCAACGATTGCCAGCGTTTGGCCTGATTCGATTTCAAAATTAACGCCTTTTAAGATTTCGATTCTAGTCCGGGTGTTGTCAAATCCTTTCCAGAGATCTTTTACCATCATGAATGTTTTTGGAGATAAGCCGACTTCCTGTATACTTTTCTTTTGATTTTTCTCAAAGTCTTCACAGATTTTATCAGCCATATCGAATCGCCTCTACAGGGTTAAGTTTCGATGCCTGGCGGGCAGGATAAAGCGTAGCGAGAAAACAGATCACAATAGCGGCTGCCGCAATCACAACAATATCCAGAATTTCCAGGTGAACCGGAAGCGTTGTAATATAATAAACATCGCCGGGCAATTCGATAAACTTATATTTTTCAAGCAGCTTACATAAAATGAAACCAAAGAGTACGCCAATTCCTGTTCCGACAGCCCCGATGATGACCCCTTTTAAAACAAAAATTTTTCCGATACTTTTTTCTGTAGCCCCCATGGTTTTCAAAATAGCGATATCCCGAGTTTTTTCCATTACCATCATAATCAATGTGCTGGCAATGTTAAATGCAGCAACCAGTATAATCAACGCTAAAATGATGAACATAACAATTTTTTCCAATTTCAATGCGGAAAACAAATTGCGGTTCATCTGCATCCAGTCTCTTGCCCAAAAAGGAAAACTGAGCTTTGAGATAATTTTATCGGCAATTTCACGAGCATTATAGATATCTTTCACCCGAAGCTCTATTCCGGTTACGCTCGCTTTCATTCGCAATAAATCCTGTGCCGCTTCCAGATGAATATATGCCAGGGACCCGTCAAATTCATACATTCCTGTCTCAAACAGCCCGGTGACCTGAAAGCGACGCATGGCAGGTACATGGCCAATAGGTGAAAGAATTCCGGTTGGAGAGATGACATAAATAATGTCGCCCTTATATACGCCCAATGTCCTTGCTAGTTGTTTGCCAAGGACGATTTCAGGGACTTTGCCTGTATTCCCCACCGATAATGGTGGAGCGACATCATCGAAAACTTTAATGACTTTACCAACTGTTTCAGGATCAATCCCACGCAGAACTGCACCGGAAACTCCTGAATTTGATCTAAGCATGGTTTGGGTATTAATAAAAGGTGTACCCGCTTTTACACCTTCCATCGATTCAGCGTGTTTTAAAATTCGCTTGTATTCAGTCATGGGGCCGCTGTACCGCATCACTACGATGTGAGATTCTACGCCCAAAATCCGGTTTTTTAAATCATCTTCAAAGCCAGCCATTACAGCAATAACTACTATCAGCGCCATTACACCAACCGTGACACCGGCAATTGACAAAACCGTAATCAAAGAAATAAAGGTCTCTTTTTGTTTTGCCCGTAAATAACGGGTACCAACAAATAATTCAAACGACATGTTTACTCACATAGTTTCATTTAAAGTCAGGTAAAATTCGCTAACGTATTTAGAGAGAGGTGTCAAGTTTAAGTTGTGGTTTAATCTGTTTTAACTTAATGGTCATTGTTGTTCCCTGGTTTATCTCACTTTCTACATCAAGCCTGCTGTCATAGTATTCTAAAATACTGTGTACAATTGAAAGTCCCAAACCAGTGCCATTTGGTTTGGTCGTATAGAATGGATCAAAAATTGTTTTTATCTGTTTTTCTGTCATACCGCAACCAGAATCGAAGATACGGATCTCCACATGATTTCCCTTTGGGATATTCATTTGTAAATGGATTTGTCCTGTCCCTTCAATGGATTCGGCTGCATTCAAAAGAAGGTTCCATAAAATCTGGTGCAGATGAATGGGATCCATCTGAACCCAGATGTTTGGAATATAGTCTTTCGTAATCGTGATTCTTTCGTAACAGGTTTTGTCTTTTTCAAATAAAGAAACCGTTTCCTGTATATTTTGTTCTAGGTTAATGGTTTGTATTCTACTTGCCTGGGGTTTAGCAAACATTAGAAAATCCATTACAAGGGAACTGAGCCGATCAGCTTCCCTAAGCACAATCTGCATCAATTTTTCATGATCCGGATCATATCGAAGCTCCTGACGCAAAATCTGTATACATCCGGTTAAAGAAGCCAGTGGATTTTTTATTTCATGAGCCAATCCCGCTGCCATTTCTCCGATAGCTGCCAACTTTTCGACTCGTTTGACATGATCCTCCATGGATTTAAGTTCTCGTTTGGTTCTACGCTCTCGCTCCGACAAGAGACTGCTTAAAAATGCCACTGCAAAACAGGCAAGCATAGTGATCAAAACTTTGTAAAGCACATAACTCCATCCGTAATTCGAAACACTTTGCCCCATCTGTGCACCGAATGGCGTTATGAGACCATAATATTCAAAATCCACTAACAACCCATACTGAATGCTGCACAACGCGGCAATTATCAGGCTCCCGTTTCGAAACAGGAGAATGGCGGAATAGGTAATGACCAGCAGGTAAAGAAACGAGAAAATACTTGAAAAACTTCCGGTGACAAAAATAATCAAGGTTACTACGACCGTATCAATACTCAACTGAACATAGGCAAAAAGTTGATATTGTTTTATATATCTGATAAGAATTGCATAGATAAATGACAGAAGAAAGACAAAAATAATAAGGCCATAAAGAACTAACACCGGTTCGGATAAAAGTGAGGTCGTTTTGGATTGAAGTGCGATAGTCGAGCCGAGTAACAGGGTGGTAAAAATTACCCGAAAGAACATCAGCCATTTTAGACCTTGGAAAAAATCTTTTTCAGGTTTTATCAATGGCAGTTCCTTAAAACAATCCATTTAATGGCTGATTTTAACAAATACGGAAGGAAATTTATTTTTTAGCTTATGCCCCTTATCCCGAAATAGCGCCGGCCATTTTGAAAATAGGCAGGTACATGGCTACGACCAGGCCACCAATCGTAACGCCAAGAAATACTAACATAAAAGGCTCTATCATGGATGTCAAATTTTCTACTGCCTGATCTACCTGTTCGTCATAAAAATCTGCAATTTTTTCCAGCATTGCATCCAAAGCTCCTGTAGATTCACCGACAGCAATCATCTGGCATACCATTGATGGAAAAACACCACTTTCAGACAACGGATCCGACATGGTTTTGCCCTCGGCAATCCCTGTCCGAACATCGTAAATTGCTTTTTCAACAACCTTGTTTCCGGAGGTTTTCGCAACAATATCCAATCCCTCTAAAATGGCAACGCCACTTCCCAGCAAGGTGCCCATGGTTCGTGTAAACTTGGCCACCGCCACTTTGCGAAGCAAATCACCGAAAACAGGAAGCTTCAAAAAAAGACGGTCTAACATGATTCTTCCTTTTTCAGTACGATAAAACCGGCGGAAAGCAAATATAAAAATAACCAATCCAACGATCATATAAAGGATATTGTTCTTGGTAAAATTACTGGCATTGACGACCATGACCGTAAATGCAGGGAGTTCTTTTCCAAAATCCGCAAACATCTCCTGAAAGACCGGAATAACAAAAACCATAATAACCGTTATTACCAGAATCGCTACACCGATTGTGATGGCAGGATAAACCATTGCTCCCTTTACTTTGGCTTTCAAACGGGCTGTTTTCTCAAGATGGCTCGAAAGACGTTTTAAAATAACATCCAAAATACCACCTGCTTCTCCGGCAGCAACCATGTTGACAAACAGATCATCAAAATGGTCAGGATATTTTTTCAAAGCTTCAGCAAGCGTATTCCCACCTTCTACCGAATTTTTGATGTCTTTTAACATTCTTTTGAATGTTTTGTTTTCTTCCTGAACATGAAGTATATCCAGACATTGAACGATGGGCAGTCCGGCGTCAATCATAGTAGAAAATTGGCGACAAAATAAAATAATATCGGCCTGTTTGACTTTTGGCTGAAGAAAGGAAACATTTTCGAAAAGATCTTTTGGTTTTTTTTTGATTTTGGTAGGCGTAAGTCGAATCCGGTTCAGATGTGCACGAATTTTGTCTTCGTTAGCAGCTTCCATCTCACCTTTTTGAATTTCCCCGTTTCTGTTTTTGCCTTCCCATAAAAAAACCGGCATTGTTACCCTCCGTTAAGCATACTTTTTGATGAAAATTAGTGATTCCGGTTGATAAAAAGAAACATAGGTATTTTTGTCTTTTTTATGGACAAAAAAGAAACTACATATTTTTTAAAATTTTTTATATCATA
>JAGYNR010000210.1 GCA_018399715.1 Desulfobacterales bacterium
AGGGAGTTTTTTTTACAGGGACGTTATTAAACCGGCATATTTCAACGAAAGACTCTTATCGCTTTGATTTTGCAGAGCTTTTACGTGCTAGACTTATGAATGCGTGCAGAAAAAATTTTGTGCCATAAAAATTATGCTAAAATGTTGACATATTTCTCGTAATAGATTAGGTCATCTCTCATCTTTCTGTTGAAAAAAAATGAGAGGATATTTTTATGTCTAAAAATAAAAAAAATTGTGTAGACAATGTTGATGTTACAGAAAACAACATAACTGATCGTGCAGGAATTTTAATATTTTCAAAATATATAAGAAAATCGAAGGCTGTTTATTATCTTGGGAAATTTTTTGGAAAGATAAGAAAGAGTAAAAAAGGAGTAAGCGTTGACAATGCCTTTCATCAGATAATGTGCAACTTTGCCTTGGGTGATAGTCGGAGCATAAGTCATTTTGACACATTAAAGAATGACAATGGTTATGCTTCTGCAATAGAAACAGAGCAAGAAGATTTAATGTCATCACATACTGCTAAACGATTTTACAAAGCAATCCCCTTGCAAATGCTAATATTGTTTCGCTTTGTTTTGTTGCGTCTTTTTATTTGGAGATTGCAAGTTTCAAAGCCAAATGTTGTAATCTTGAATCTTGACGCCATGGTCATGGACAATAATGATGCTAAAAAACGGGAAGGAGTTGAATGCACATACAAAAAAATTTGTGGATACACACCTATTCAAATGACATGGGGGAAATTCATCATCGATGCTATATTCCGAAGTGGAAGTAAGCACTCAAACCATGAAGATGATTCTATTAAAATGATTCGAAGAATGGTCAAAAACATCAGAAAAAAATATAATAAAGATGTGCCTATCATAATCCGCATGGACTCTGGATATTTTGACCAGAAACTCTTTGCTGAAATGGAAAGCCTGGGCATTGGCTATATTGTAGGAGGTGTCTTTTACTCAACAGTCAGAAATTTTATAGAGGATATTCCGGACACGGCATTCAAGCCACATTTCGGCAAAACAGACGAAGATATTTGGGAATATGTCCAATTTAAAGATCGACGCAGTTCATGGAAAAAGGATGAGTTTCGCAAGGTCATTTTTTTTCGACATCTCCTGGAGGAAAAACAGTATCTGCTTCAGGGATGTAGGCCAGGAACAGCCGTCTATACTAACTTGGGCATGGGGCAAATAATTGATCACCAGCTCGAAGTGGCAGGCCATGTCCACCTGATCCACCCCGAAGAAGTCATCCATTCCTACCAGCAAAGGGGAACAGACGAACTCGTTCACAGATCCTTGAAGGAGTTCGGCTATGAACAGCTGCCCTTTCAGAAGTTTGCACCCAACGCAGCTGTCTATTTTTCAATGATCGTATCCTTCTTCCTGTTTGAATCCTTCAAGGAAGATGTCAGTGCTCCCGTCCTTCCCGTCAGTACAATGCCTACTACATTTCGCCGAAAACTGATCGATATAGCTGGCCATTTCGTCAGACACGGCGGGAAACTTGTCCTCAAAGTGACAGCAACAACCATGAGAGAGTTGAACTTCAAAGAACTCTGGGATCGTTGCTGTAACCCCTCACCAATATCCTGGGCGTAACAGCCCAGCCCTTCCCGCCCCCTTCGCCGCACCACGGCATGACCGGAGAGGTGCGTCTAATATACGAAAATACTTGACTTAATAGAGCGCGAGAGCGCTTTTTTTATTTTTTGGGCATGAAAAAATCCCATGCAATTTGCATTCCTATCGCAAAATTTCCTTCGCTGAGCCCCAAAGTAGTAATTTTTGTCTGTTCCATTGACCACTGTTAAAAAATCGCTCAATTTAGGTCTTTGACCACCTGCAAGGCGTCCGTTTCCCGGATTGGACGCGCCCCATGCACGGCCTGGTTGCCGACTTTCTGGATCACCCTGGTCTTCTGGTAAACGGCCTGGGGCAGAAGGTTCTGAAAAGACGGCTCATGCAGCAGCGCCCCCAAGGTCTGGTCATAAGGCATGCGCAACCCGGCATCATGGCGGTAGAGCCAATGCACCGC
>JAGYNR010000211.1 GCA_018399715.1 Desulfobacterales bacterium
TTGGCCTGGATAAAATCTGGCTGATTCCTGCTGCTGTACCGCCCCATAAAGATCGCGGAAATGTAGCTCAGGCCAACGATCGATTGGAAATGATCCGGCTGGCTGTTGGCAG
Source organism: Desulfobacterales bacterium (assembly GCA_018399715.1). Classification (GTDB taxonomy): domain Bacteria; phylum Desulfobacterota; class Desulfobacteria; order Desulfobacterales; family SKZT01; genus M55B149. The sequence goes on from JAGYNR010000211.1 coordinate 113, forward strand.
CGATTCGGATTTTTCCGTATCCGATATTGAATTAAAGCGTCAAGGACCTTCTTATACCATTGATACGCTGAAACATTTTAAATCGAGTCTTTCAGATAATATCTGTTTATATTTTATTTTGGGTATGGATGCATTTCTGGAAATCGACACATGGAAATCTTTCCGGGAACTTTTCAATGAGGTCCCGTTTATTGCGATTTCCAGACCGGGAACCGGGTGCGTGAAAAACGGTAATCAATGGAAGGCTCTGGAAACAATTCTTTTTTCAAAAGTTTCAATGGCATATCGTTTCGATGCTTCGAAACAAGCCTATGTGCATTCTGATAAAAAGCCGGTCTATGTTTTTGATGTCACGCCCGTTGACATTTCTGCGACAAAGATCCGAAAACGGATACGAGCGGGTCTTTCCATTGAATCCATGGTTCCGGAAAGCGTAAAAGAATATATCCAATCAAAGGGGCTTTATTTATGACCAATGACATAAATAACTCAGTGGATCGATTTGTTAAGGCTGCTCTTGGCAAAAAAACGCTTTATCTGGTTGTCCTGGATGTCCGGGAGTTGTCATCGGTAGCCGATGCGTTTATTATTTGCAGCGGTCGATCCAATCGGCAGGTTAGGGCTATTGCCGAGTATATCCAGGAACAAATGAAAGACCAGGGCATTAAACCTTTAAGTGTGGAAGGCCTTGAGGAGGGCCACTGGGTGCTACTGGACTACGGCGATGTTATTATCCATATCTTTTACGAACCGGTTCGTTCGATTTATGATCTTGAGGGCCTTTGGGTGGATGCCAGCAGGATTACGACGAAATCCATTGAAGATATGGAGGAAAACCATACCCTTGAAGGGAATCAATCCGATTTTGAAGGAGATTATGATGACGACCGTTCAGAAACCTTATAAAATGATTGAAGATTTCATTACCGGCGAACAAGTGCCCGAAGTCGGTCCGGAGGAAAACCGACAGGCTGTGGAGCGTTTTCTGGTCGAAAAAAAAGGCTATGACAAAGCGGATATCGAAGTCGATGCTGGTATAACAGTGATGTTTAAAGGAACCCCTTACGATTCCAGTGTCAACTTGGTGGTCTCGGTTGAAGGAACCCGTTTTATGGCCATCAAGTGCCCGGCAGGTTCCCTCGAATCCTGGGAAAGAGAAATCCTGGCAGCCGCCAGACTCATGGAAAAAGCCTACCAGATTCCTTTTGCCTTGGTTGCCGATGGTACTGATGCCGTTTTATTAGATACTTTATCTGGAAAGCGGATTGCCGATGGCATGGATGCCATCTTTTCCAAAGAAAATGCCAAAGAAAGACTAAAAAAAATAGAGCTTAAGCCTCTCCCCGATAAGCTTCTGACACGTGAGCAAATTATTTTTCGATCGTATGACTTAGATAATGTCAATATAAAACGAAACATTGTTTCCGCATGTAATTCTTAAGCAGTACCCATAGAATCAGGGGGTTGCCTTTTTTTAAGGAAGATCAATGAAAATTACAGCCAAAGATATCATGGTGCGTGATATTGAGACTATTTGTTTCGATGCACCTTTAAAAGATGCCGTTTATAAGATTTTTCATGGAAGTATCAGGAAAACCGGTCATAAAACAGTTAGCCTGATTGTAATCGATGAATTCGGAAAATTGGCGGGAGTTATCTCTTTGTTTGATATCCTTTATCATTTCCGTCCGGATTTTCTCAATTACGGCCTGGAAAGCATAGAAGTCTGGTCCGGACGATTAATTCCTCTTCTGGATCGATTCAGGGAACTGACGGTGGAGCAGGTCATGAGTTCACCGGTGGAAACAGTTGAACCTGATGACCACATGATGGTCATTATTGATAAGATGGTGAAGAAAAAATTACGACGATTACCGGTGATTAAAAATGATAACGTTTTAGGCGTTGTCTAT
>JAGYNR010000212.1 GCA_018399715.1 Desulfobacterales bacterium
AACGGTCAATGTCAGGATTCCCGGCACTGATTATTGTATTGAGATGCCGATCAGATATAAAGGGTTAACCTTCAGGCCGATGAACGGCAATCCATTGACTGTCCCGTAACGGAGACTTTTTATTCCAGAGGTAACACCTTGATTTATGAACTGGTCTATACTTCATATAAGAAAGGATTAGATCCCAAAACAAGCGGCTTTACAACCGTCGCCCGAACCGAATCCATGCCGGTTCGCTATATCCGGCTGTGTGAATCTCTCAGTGGATATCAGTTCGTCTACTCTCTGGATACCCCTCTTTATGAACAAAATCCGGTTGCCTACAGTCATTACCGGTATCAAGAGGAAGGCAGGGAAATTTCCATATTATCCCGGGTCTGCGCCGTTAAAAAAGATTATACGCACCGGGAAAACCTGCTGGCTCATCATGTGATCATCAATGAAAAAGATCGCATTCCCGGCGGTCTGGCATGGATTATGGGTCAAAAAAATTTCTTTTTTGAAAAGTGGGATGAAACACCGCGCCGGTTGCCCAAAGGCAGAATCCAGCTTCCCCCCGATGGTAAAACCAGTGCAAAAGCAGAAAAATGGGAAGCGATATTTGGAGATGGCGGTGCAGCAGGTGTTTTGGCGCAATCAGCAATAGATACCCCCACCATCCCCGCTTTTATCATTTTTAAACCTCAAACGCTCATGCTGCCGCTTATCATAGAGGCTTTATGCCTGCTTCCCCCTGAAAAACAATGGAATGTATCGTTTAATACCTATTTTACCAGAAAACCCATCCATATGGATTGCCTGTGGCGGTGCTGCCTGCATGATTCCAAAGCTTTACTTGAGTGTAAAAAATTTCCCGGTGCTCTCATTTTAGATATCTCCAATCGCTTAATCAATCGTAACATCCCAGATGACGATAAACGAATCATGAAAGCACGGGGTCAAGAGCTTGATGTCCCTTCACCGTTTTCTGAAAAAACGGATACATCCGGTCCGGCGGAGGTGACAGCAAAGATTGAAAAAGATTTGCAAAGCGCCAGGGATATACAAACGGCCGAACCTAAAGACGATACACAAAACGAAAAACCCCGTTTGCGACTAAAAGGAAAAAAAATTTTCCTGTGGTTATCGGTATCGGCAGCCCTATTATTCATTTTATTGATTAGTCTTTTTAATGTTTCCCATCATTTTTTCAATAAAAAGGATCCACATCATAAAATTGAAGAAAGGAACGTTTCACAACAAGAAATTTTGCGCCAACCGGTATCGCCCCAATTAAATACAAATGATTTCAATTCCAACATACAAAATTTCCCAACGGTCAGCGCACGAGCTTTTGAGAAAACAAAGCATCCTATAACTGAAGATGGTAATACCGATAATGCCTATACAACCACCAACAATATTTCTGTAATCCAGCCGCCCAACGATACAGTACAGTTTGTTGTCTATAATGAACATGAGCCGGTGTTAACTGATGCAGATGATCTGGATGATCTTAGCGGCCGTGTATTTGATGACGCCGGAAATGATTTTGTGTTCAATGCCAAAAAGGATGAGGGTCTTCTTCCAGGTGAAAACATATGCATCGTTCATATGTATCTGCTAAATGGCAAGCCGTTTGGAAAAATTTCCTGCGACGATTTAACCATGAGTCTTGATGGTTATTTTTCCGAAAATTTATTTGATACCAATGATTACGGGTATTCTGCCGTTTTTTTCTCCAATCCTCCGGAGCTGATATGGATTACGCCCCTTAAGTTGACTTCTGACATGATCAGGTCTTCTAACAATCCTTATCCTTATACGGTTCAAATTGATTTAAGCCGGATAAAGTCCGATCTTTTCCAAATATTTTTTTCGGCTGATCCAAAAATTTTGTTTACCGGTTCCATCGATCATTTAGAAAAAAACCAATATTTTCCGTTATCGTATCTGCAAGGCGATGCAAATCAGATTCATTTAAAAATTTCCGATGACGGAAGGGAAATAGAACTCATGAAACAA
>JAGYNR010000213.1 GCA_018399715.1 Desulfobacterales bacterium
CTCGGAGTGGTTGTGTTCTTCATATCCAATGAATTCCAAAACAATTGCTGTCAAACGATACTCTTGTTCCAAGTATTTAGCGGGTTTGTTATCAGACTGACTGATATCATAGCTATTTTAAAAAAGCTATCATAGTTACCATATGCAATCAATGTTTATTTCGATCTATCAGAATGTCCCCTGTTATATTTATAACGTCCGATAAGATATATTATGTAAACTTTTTTATTGTTCCATTATAGTTGGAGGTGAAATTATTATTGACATCTGTATATTTTTTTTTCAATACTCACTTTGTTATATTCTGTTGGGGATTGAATATTTTTCATATGAAAAAAACAACCGTTAAAAGCGACACAGTTCTTGGTACCATGTCAGGAGATGTGACAAAACCTAACGAAATTCGGGATGATGCTCAGCTGGCCAAAGAACAGACCTGTCATAAAGATGCCTGTAGAGAAGTTGCCCGGCGACGAGATGCTGAACAAACTGTCAAGAGACAATCATCCATGCTCGAGGCATTTTTTGCTCATACGATAAATCCCGTAGCGTTCATGGATCTGGAGTTTAATTTCATTCGGGTCAACAATGCTTTTGCCCGGGTAGATCGCAAATCTCCTGAGGATTTTATTGGCAAAAATCATTTTGAATTGTATCCTCATACAGAAAATCAGAAAATTTTCAGGTGGGTCGTAAAAAACCAAAAAAGCTACCAGGCTCATGCCAAACCTTTTCGATATCCACAACATCCTGAAAAAGGGGTTACGTATTGGGACTGGTCACTGACCCCTCTTCTGGACAAGTTTGGTGAAACTGCTTATCTGGTGTTAAACCTGGAAAATGTTACCGAAAGGCAGGAAGCCATGGAAAAGTTGGAATTACGGGCTCGCCAATTGCAGCAGCTTGCCATGGAACTTTCCCAGGCAGAAAACCGGGAGCGCCAGCGAATAGCCGAAGTGCTTCATGATGATCTCCAACAACTCCTTGTAGCAGCCAAAATCCGATTGGAAATGTTGTGCAGCAAAAAACAGCAGGATCATCAATTCAACGATGAGGTTGAGCGTATTATAGACCTTCTTGCCCAATCCATTTCCAGATCACGAAGTCTCTCCCATGAGCTCAATCCGCCTATTTTAAGTGGAAGCGGAATTCAAAAAGCTTTGGAGTGGCTTGCAACGGAAATGGGGGAAAAGTATTCCCTGAGTGTTTTTATAGATGTAACACTTCAGAGTGAATGCGAATCCAAAGCGTTGCAGGCATTTGCATATCGGGCGGTTCAGGAAATGTTATTTAATGTGGTTAAGCATGCTGATATTGATAAGGCTCATGTCCGGGTAAGAAATAACGGAAATCATTTACGGATTCTGGTTGCAGATCGGGGCAGAGGATTTTTTCGCGAACAGTTCCGGGAAGCCGGAGGAAATAAAGGTGGGTTTGGTTTATTCAGTATTCGCGAACGAGTCCAGTTTCTGGGCGGTCATTTCAAAATTTTGACCGCACCCGGAAAAGGCAGTTGTGTGGCCTTTTCCATCCCTCTCGGCAGTTCTGTTCTTTTATCCGAAAGTTCTGGAAATCAGTCAGATTCATGTGAAAACATCCATGTTAAAAACCAAGAACCCGGATCAATGTCTGCAAAACGTTTGAAAGTGATGCTGGTAGATGACCATAAAATTATGCGTGAGGGCCTTCATTCAATTCTGGCGGATGAGCCGGATCTGGAAATTGTTGCTGAGGCAAGTAATGGCCGTGAAGCGGTCACGCTTGCCAGCGAGTTAGCGCCCGATGTGATTATCATGGATGTATCCATGCCAGTCATGGATGGTATTGAAGCTACCCGGCTGATCAAGTCGGGTTATCCGGGGATTCGGGTTATCGGCTTGTCCATGTTTGATGAGACCAGTATGTCTGAAAGAATGAAAGAGGCTGGAGCGGATGACTACCTCTGCAAAACAGGCCCGCCT
>JAGYNR010000214.1 GCA_018399715.1 Desulfobacterales bacterium
CTTCAACACACCGTTTTTTCGGTAACTGTCGAGAGCTCGTAAAGAGTCTCAGGGTTTATATCGATCTGTCCCGGCCAGACAATAGTGCCCTGGGGATTCGATACCGATCTGGATCTTGCTGACGCCGGCAGCGCCCATTTTTTCCAGTACCCTTTCAATCGCAATCAAAGTCTTCTAAACCCCATACTTCAGCCATATTTGTTATTGATGGATTATCATAACGTTTCATTGTTGCTATCCATTCAGGCATTTCTTCTTTTATTATTTCTTTAAGGTCATCAAGATCTTCTTTTTTTATCATTTCTTTCTCATGCATGAACGTATAGAATTTCTTCAAACTTGCGGCATTACTTTTTATTTGTGCCGGACTCGACCACATTGCCTTTTTGATAAACCAATAGCCAAGAAACATACCAATGTCATGTATCCCATCTTTTGCTTTAACAGCATCTTCGTAAAGAAGAAATTCATTTATGTAAAAATCAATATTTTTGACATGCTTATCTGCTGTTTTCGATTTTAGCCCCTTGTTTAAAAGATAGTTTTCAAATTCATCAAGTAGCTTATCATTATCTTTTCTTATTCTTTTGCATGCCCTTTCTAATCTTTCATAATCATCTGTCATTCCTAACCTCATTCTGATTGTATTATTATCAAGATACCTAACGTCCGCGGATCACCTGCACCCAAAGCAACGAAGATCTTGTAAAGGGCACATTTGTTGGATGTACCAAGAAAATCTGAAAGCGGCATCGCTCTGGGTGTCAGAGTGCATGCGCCTTGTTGGGCTCTATATATAAACCCTGTGCAGCTGTTACAATTTTTGACAGCTCATCTTTCATCCGCTGCTCAGCATGCCATAAATCGTATGCTTGCTGCATGCGTAGCCAAATCTCCGGGCCATTGCCAGCAAACTTACCAATTCTGAGTGCCATTTCGGTTGTGATTGGATGGGTACAAGCTAGAACAGTTTTTGTTACAGTGTCAACAATTTTGTTACAGTTTTACCTTAAAATTAAATTTGATGTGAAAAAGATGGCTTAGCCCAACAAGTTAGTTAAACGCCCATTAAAAAGGCCCCTGTACACCCTGGAGAGATTTTACGCAAAGACTGCTTAAAAATTTCGAGTAGCCCTTCACCGATGCGTCAATGGTCTGGTTGTTTGAAAATCTTACCGGCCAGCACCCGCTGTTTTACCTTTGCGGTGGGCTCTTTTTAAAGGAACTGCCAGGCTTAAATATTTGCCGTTTTCTTCAAACATCAATTTTTTATCCGTCATCATTTTTAAAAAGGGTGTCACCTTGTCCTGGGTCAGCCCCTGAAAATGATGAAGGATTTTTTTCAGTGACCGATGCTGCCCGCAATAGAGGTACACTTTTCTGGAGATCCCTTCCAGGCGATGGGTAATGGGGGCTTTTGAGAGGCGATTCTGGCGGATGATCATAAATTCTCTTCCATCCCGGTAACTCAGAATCGGGGTATCACCATCGGTCTGATGAATCCGGGTATACGTTTTTTTCCAGTCATGAACCTTTTGCTTAACCGGCCGCCACAGTTTTCTCTGGTATCTTATGTCGCCGCGGTACCTCTGGATCAGAAAGGTCATTTGGCGGTGAATATCTTCCGGGAATATTTTTGCATAATTGGGATGGTTGAAAACTGCCTTGACCCCAAAGGACGCTGGATCCTTATAAACGGATTCAGCCAGCCAGGTTTTTTCGGAAATTTCACGATAAAGGGGATAGCCGATGACAGTCGCTAATTTCAGATAAAAATGGTGGGTCTCCACCTTAAGGTCGAAAATCTCCTGTTTCAGATATGATTTCAGTGCACCCAGTTGAATGGATGGACTGCTGAAAATCGGCCAGGGGGCGGATATAAGAGTAATACTATCGATTTGATTTTTAGTTTCTGACGAGCCCATATGGCCATTTTCTC
>JAGYNR010000215.1 GCA_018399715.1 Desulfobacterales bacterium
GCCATCAGTACTCAGCTAACAGCTAACAGCTTTCATGCTTTGTTGTGTCCGTCAGGATATGGGGGTTAGTATGAAATCTGAATTGCTAATCAGAACTCGTCGTATTCTTGCAGAGAACGCTTTTGTTGAAGTTGTTATTTGGAAAATACCTCAACCCGTTGCCGGTAGTACCCACAGCTTCAAATACCGACTGGCTTTTGTGATTGATGGTATTTGCCAGCTCCGCTATGACAATGAAGCCGGCAAAGGGGATCATAAACATCTTGGTATTGTGGAAACACCTTACCGTTTTATTTCGCCAAAACAATTGTTAAGCGATTTTTGGCAGGATGTCGATAATTGGGAGGCCCAAACATGAAAGTCTTGACATTACAAATTTCCACAAAGAATGAATGGAATCAACAAATTTTAAATGCATTTGAGGGTGAAGTGCAGCCCCCTACCATTACATTTGAATCCCCGGCTCTTTTGTTCAAGATATTATCAGGTAAACGATGGGACCTGCTTCAGGTAATGGCGGGTGCAGGGCCGATGAGTATACGGGAAGCTGCTCGACACGCCAAGCGGGATGTAAAAGCAGTGCATGGCGACGTACAGCGGTTACTGAAAGCGGGGATCATTGACAAAACCAAAGATGGAAAAGTTGAGTTTCCCTTTGACGCTTTGCATGTAGACTTTACGCTGAATGCCGCGTGACCCCCAAATAGTTTAAATATGGTGTTCTTACATCGCCGAATACGGCTGGTTTTTTTAGTCTTTTTGACCTAAAAACATTCTTATTCATCATATAAATCAAATTCAGGATAGTGTTTTTTCGCACATTCCCGGCAGATACTGTGACTGAAGGACGCTTCAGAATGTTCTTCGATATAGTCTTCAATCTGGCTCCAGTAGCCTTTATCGTTTCTGATCTTTTTACAGAAGCTGCATATAGGCAGCAAACCGCGAAGCTTTTTCACTTCAGCCAGCGCTTTTTCCAATGCTTCATTTTTTTCCATGAGCATCAGATGTGCTTCAATCACCTCCTTGAACTGGCCCAGCATTTTTTCATAACGGCTGCCGAAATCATTTTTTTTATTGTCAATGGCACAGATGGTGCCGAACATATCACCATTTGTCCAGCAAATCGGATACCCCAAATAGGCAACCATACCATAGTCAATTTCAGGGGCAGTATTCCAAACCGGATCTTCCGGCGCAAAAGTCACCTGCAGTTTCTGTTTTTTGGCAACGACAGCTTCGCAATAGTGCCTTGCCATCAATACTCTGTCTCCAGATTTATAGGGATTTTGAGAGCTCCGGGCGGAACGGACAACTTCAATTTCCGGCGGATAAACCCTGGTAATAATCGCCGATGGTACAGCCAGCACATCCGCCAATAAATCAACAATATTCTGCCACTTTTCTATCAAATAATTTGGAATCTGTGTTTCTATGACCTTGTTTTCATTCATTACTGCCTCCCCATATCATTGGATCACCGATTATGATTCAACTTGATTATCAAGTTTTTCCAGGGAAGAACTGATACCCCCATCTGACCAAGAATAAAGGCAATATCCCGTGTTCTCCTCTCGATATTCAACCGATATCCTGCAATGAACAAGCAGGACCTGATAACTTTTTTTCAAGATTACCGATCTCTTTTTGCCCCGGAAGCGCGAAAACCGTTCTTCGCAATTACCGGGGGCGGAATTCCGTACGTTGGTCAGCAGGGCGGCATCCTCTGACCGTCAAATAACAACTGCAATATCTAACGATCATAATTTTATTTTATACTGTCTGTTTCCGGCGGTCAATGTCTTCACTTTTCACATATACAAACAGGGCAGATACGAACTAACTGATAAAAAATCCAAAATCGGCCAGACGTTTTTTTACTCCGGGCATATCTGAGTTTTTGATCACCACATGATAATCCTGGGCACGGATAATC
>JAGYNR010000216.1 GCA_018399715.1 Desulfobacterales bacterium
AACAGTGATACAGGTAATCGCCAGAGCAGCAGGCATTCACGGTATGATAAAAGGCCAGATGATTGATATCATCTCAGAGGGATCTTCGATGTCCGTTGATGAGCTGAAAGCAATGCATTCATTAAAAACAGGTGCGATGATAGAAGCATCAGTATATAGCGGTGCGCTATTGGCAGGTGGTAACAGCAAAGAGATTGACAGCTTGAGAGAATATGCCCGAAATATCGGACTTGCGTTTCAGGTGACCGATGATATTTTAAATGTTGAGGGAGATTCGGCTTTGATGGGAAAAGCGGTGGGAACTGATGAACAGAAACACAAAAACACCTACCCTTCCCTTCTGGGACTGGAGATATCCAAAGAATTTGCCAAAAAGCTGGTTTTCGATGCTTTACAATCGCTGGAGATATTTGATGAGCGCTCTGCACCGCTCAAGGCCATCGCCGGTTACATAATCGATAGAAAAAGGTAAGGTGTTGAATCCGATACTGAAATTTGTAAGTTAAATGAAATAATAAGGAGGGGCGATACCGGTTTAAATGGGTTACTTAGAAAAAATTAAATGTCCGCAGGATTTGAAACATCTTTCAAAGAGGGAACTGACAGATCTGGCTGTGGAAATCCGAAAAAAAATCGTCGACGTTGTTTCAAAAACCGGCGGCCATCTGGCACCGAGTCTGGGAGCAGTAGAGTTGGCCATCGCCATTCATTATGTTTTTGATACACCTAAAGATAAAGTCATCTGGGATGTCGGTCACCAATCCTATGCCCACAAATTAATTACCGGACGGGCGGCAAAATTTCATACCCTTCGACAATACCAGGGAATATGCGGTTTCACCCGTATGAGCGAAAGTCCTTTTGACGCTTTTTCGACCGGACACAGCAGCACATCTATTTCGGCAGGGCTGGGCATGTCCTGCGGTAAATTTTTAAAGGGTGACGATGCAAAGGTTGTCGCGGTCATTGGTGACGGTTCCATGACCGCAGGCTTGGCATATGAAGGATTAAACCAGGCAGGTGACCTTAAAAAAGAGCTGATTGTCATCTTAAATGATAATGAAATGTCGATTTCTCATAATGTGGGTGCCTTGTCTTCGTTTCTCAGCAGAACCCTTTCTGCCAAGGGATTGCAGGGTTTCAGGAAGGAATTGGGTGATTTTTTAAAATCGCTTCCGAAAATCGGGGACGATATCTATCAGTTAGCCAAACGGTCGGAGGAATCGTTCAAAACGTTTATAACACCGGGCATGATTTTTGAGGCGTTCAATTTTGAGTACTTCGGGCCCATTAATGGGCACAATTTGTCCCACCTGATCGATATTCTAAGAAATATAAAATACCTGGACGAACCGGTGCTGCTTCATGTGACCACCCAAAAAGGCAAGGGATATGCGCCGGCGGAAAAAAATCCAACTTATTTTCACGGCGTTGGATGTTTTGAGATTCAGACCGGCCACTGCATTACCCAAAAAGATGCTCCCCCTACGTATACCCGGGTGTTTGGAGACGCCATGGTAACCCTTGCAGAAAAAAACGAAAAGATTGTAGCGGTTACAGCAGCGATGCCTGAAGGTACAGGTCTTGTCCGGTTTGCAGAGACCTACCCGGAACGGTTTTTCGATGTGGGTATTGCTGAGCAGCATGGGGTAACTTTTGCTGCAGGGCTTGCCACAGAGGGACTCAAACCGGTAGTGGCCATTTATTCCACCTTTTTACAAAGAGCTTTTGACCAGATTATTCATGATGTCTGCCTTGAGAAGCTTCCGGTGGTTTTCGCTTTAGATCGCGGCGGAATCGTGGGAGGTGATGGCGCCACTCACCATGGCCTTTTTGATTTGAGCTATTTAAGAAGTATTCCAAATATGGTGGTGATGGCTCCCAAGGACGAAAATGA
>JAGYNR010000217.1 GCA_018399715.1 Desulfobacterales bacterium
ACAAATGGTTCAGTTTATATATCCGGATAAAATATGCTTATTGGATTGCACGCGGAGATGTTTTTTGTCGGTGTATTATCCATCCCGGAATTATTAAACATGCGAAAAACATGGATAATGGCCACTGTTTCAGCCGGGATTTTAAGGCCACCAGGTACGAAGAAGATAATTGCCGGCCCCAAAACAGAAGTAGTAACAGATTTTCTGGAGAAGCCGATCATTATAAGTTTAAAGAAAACCTTAAAGATGAAATTGGAGAACAACGGTTTAACCGGATTGATGAACTTCGAAAGCAGGAAGGGACCGACACCGAGGAGTTTTATCAGGAGCAGGCAAATAAATACCGGAAACTGGTGAATAAGCTGGTGAAAGAGAAGGAAATTAAGAAATGGTGGTAATATGAGCAAGTTAAGATCAGTTAATACAAAATTCTGGGATGACCCATTTGTCGTTGAATTGAATCCAACAGAGAAATTGTTATTTCTGTATCTAATCACAAACTCCCTCACAACCATTCTGGGGATATACGAAATATCTATACGTAAAATATCCTTCGACACAGGGATCAGTCAAGAAATGGTTCGGAAGGGTCTGGAACGGTTCGGAACGTCCCGAAAGGCTTTTTTTGAAGGGAATTACATCATCCTTCCCAATTGGCCAAAAAATCAAAATCTAAACACAAACATGAAAAAAGCCGTGGAGAATGAATTTGATACGCTACCTATATGGCTGAAAGAAAAAATATTAGGGAACCATTCGAAAGGGTTAGGGAACGGTTATCTAACCATTCGGAATGGCTTGCAAACCCTTCGGGGAATAGAAGTAAAAGCCGAATTGGAAGGTGAAGAAAAAAATAACAATGAAGAGATTGACTTTGAAAAGTTCTGGGATTTGTACGACAAGAAGGTAGGAGATAAACAAAAAATAAAGAACAAGTGGAAAAAATTATCGGTGACCGTCCAAAAAGAAATTATGGAATACATTCCAAGATACAGGGCGGCCCAGCCGGATAAAAAATATCGCAAAAATCCTGAAACATTTTTCAATCAAAAAGGCTGGACACATGAGTTAATCTATTCAAATGGATTCAGCCCCTCCGATACCAGGACACAGTCGGACAAGACTGACTTTAATGGTAATTTTTAAATCAATAATAAATGGATACGCTACAAGAATTAATTAATAAACGTATAAAAGAGGTTCCCCCGGACCAAGCCCTTAATATCAGGACCCAAGCCAACAGGATGATTCCGGAAAAAAAAATAATACTCAGGGACAAAAATGCAGAAAAGACTTTTGCCGATGCTTTTGAAACAGTTATTCCCGGATTCAAAATGATTCCGGAATACAAAGAAATTATCTCATGGCTTGACAATAATCAGGGCAAAGGACTATGCCTGATCGGAGCCAATGGCAGAGGGAAAACAATTGCCGGCAGTCATGTAATCCCTTTAATCTTTTTCATTGTTCACGGAAGAAGTATTACCCGTGTGAATGCACAGGAGATGAACACCCGACTGGATGATCTTTTAAAAAAGAAATTTCTTAGCATTGACGACATAGGGACCGAAGATCAAATAGTTTCATTCGGCAATCGCCGATGGGCCTTCCCGGAACTGATCGACAACGCAGAAAAAAAACGGAACATTCTTATTATCACTTCAAACCTTGACGCAGACGCAATAGAGCAAAAGTATGGAATAAGAACGCGGGAAAGGGTAAGAGCGACATGCAAAACAGTTGTGTTTAAAGGCAAAAGTTTAAGGACATGATAACCAGAAACGACCTATATCGAATAATCAAAGCTGAATTTCAGCTATCAGAGGTTCACGCCGCATCCATCTTCCAGAGTGTGACCGATCAGGAGCTGGCCGAGGCTTTTGGGCTGAGGGT
>JAGYNR010000218.1 GCA_018399715.1 Desulfobacterales bacterium
GATCTAAATTAAGAAATAAAATGAAATAATTTTTTTAACGTTTAGTTTCGATTTAGTGCCCGAACGAAAACTATGATTTTTCGTTAAGATCAAGGAAGATGAAAATTCTAACCACAGGCATACATTGAGTATTTCGAGGATTAAAATTTGAATCTGACGCAGATATTGGCGAAAAAGACAGTTTTCGTACAGGCACGATTTAATACAATTGAATTGAATAAAAGGTTCCAATGGAAAACAATCTTAAAATGAGTGCCAAACATCTTAATTTTTTTTATGGAGATTTTCAGGCGCTCATCAATATCAATCTGGATTTTTATCAAAATGAAGTGACCGCCCTTATCGGACCTTCGGGATGCGGCAAAAGTACGTTTCTGCGATGTCTAAACCGGATGAATGATTTAATCTCCATCAGCCGGGTAGAAGGAGAAGTGCTTTTGGATAAGCAAAACATTTATGCTCCATCGGTGGACGTCGTTAACCTTCGAAGCCGGATCGGAATGGTCTTTCAAAAACCCAACCCTTTTCCCAAAAGTATCTTTGAAAATGTGGCTTATGGCCTTCGGGTCAACGGAAAACGAAACAAGGCGGTACTTTCCGAACAGGTGAAGAAAAGTTTAAAAAATGCAGCGCTATGGGATGAAGTAAAGGATCGTTTAAACGACAGTGCGCTTGGTCTTTCAGGCGGACAGCAGCAGCGATTGTGCATCGCCCGTGCGCTTGCGGTTGAACCAGAGGTTTTACTCATGGATGAACCGGCTTCGGCTCTTGATCCTATCGCTACGCAGAAAATCGAAGAGTTGATTCACCAGCTGAAAGAAAAATATACCATTATCATTGTGACTCATAATATGCAGCAGGCCGCACGGGTATCCGATATCACGGCATTTTTTTATATGGGAAAGCTGATCGAAGTTGAAGAAACCGATACCATTTTTACCCGGCCGAAACTAAAACAGACAGAAGAATACATCACCGGGCGATTTGGTTAAAAAGGAAGGACATTCGTTAATGACCAAGCGATTTCACAAAGAACTCGAAAAGACCAACAAAATGATCCTGAGCCTTGGGGCTATGGCCGAAGAGCGACTTCATCTGGCTATCAGGGCTGTCAGTTCAAAGGATGCGACCATTGCCGAAAAAATTATTCAATCGGACTATGAAATCGATGAAATGGAAGTCGAGATTGAAGAAGAGTGTTTAAAAATTCTGGCGCTTTACCAGCCCGTTGCGATTGACCTGCGCTTTTTGATCGCCATGATAAAAATTAACAATGATTTGGAAAGAATCGGAGACGAAACAGTCAACATTGCGCAACGGGTCGGTATCATTTCTAAATGGAAAGATCCGCAGACAACCTATGACTACAGTAAGATGGCTGAAAAAACAAAAAAAATGCTGAAGATGAGTCTTGATTCTCTGGTCAATATGGACACCGATTTGGCATTTAAAGTGAGTATCCTGGATGACGAGGTTGATGACATCGAAAATGATGTTTATGATCATGTCAAAACAGCTATCAACAATAAGGCGGACAAAGGCGGGTATCTTATTAACCTGTTTTTGATATCCAGACACTTGGAGCGCATTGCCGACCATGCCACGAATATTGCCGAAGAAGTCATCTACATGATCGAAGGAGAGATCATACGTCACGGCAATTATTGATTCCAATCACAGCCAAAAAACAAGAAGCTCCGTTGTTTCTATGCTTGCTGTGCTAGTTGTGCTCGTTCCCACGCTTTACGTGGGAACGCATTCCGACACGCTCTTCGTTAAAGTTGTGATTACTTTAAATCCTGCTGCTTGATTCATTTTAGAAATACGGCATCGAATAACATGCCGGATTACTCAGACTCCGCTGTATA
>JAGYNR010000219.1 GCA_018399715.1 Desulfobacterales bacterium
CAAGGCTAACGCCTTGGCCCGTGGCACCCATGCTGAAATCTGAAACCTTTCAGCGGAACAAAAATTTAGATGAATTTTTAAGCCAATTTCAAAATAATTTTCATCACCCTAGACGCGGCCTTTAAATTGATAACAAAGAATCATATGAAAGAATTTGAAAATCCAAAATTGACCCAGACAGTAACCGGTGCCGGGTGAGCCTCAAAGCTTCCGCCAGGGGACCTGGACCGGGCATTATGCGGATTGGAAATACCAGTTGATGACTGCGTTCTCGTGGGAATGAGCCAACCGGATGACGCTGGTGTTTATAAAGTATCGGATGATCTGGCGCTGATTCAAACGGTGGATTTTTTTACACCTATTGTTGATGATCCCTATGCTTTCGGACAAATTGCGGTTGCCAATGCGCTCAGCGATGTTTATGCCATGGGGGGCGTTCCCCGGACAGCCATGAACATTGTCTGTTTTCCTTTAAAGAAAATGGATCTGTCGATTCTTCGCCGGATATTGGCAGGCGGTCTGGATAAACTCAAAGAAGCCGGGGTTGTTTTGGTGGGCGGTCACAGCGTGGAGGACAACGAACTCAAATACGGTCTTTCCGTTACAGGGCTTGTTCATCCCGACCGGATCCTGATCAAAAGAAACTTGACAACCGGGGCCCGCCTGATTTTGACAAAACCTCTTGGAACCGGTATCGTTAATACAGCGATTAAAGCGGACCTGGCCTCACCACAGGTCACTGAAATGGTTATCGCGCTGATGTCTGAACTAAATCGCAAAGCGGCTGATGTAATCAACAACTTTTCAGTTTGTGCGTGTACGGATATCACTGGTTTTGGATTGGCCGGGCATATGGCCGAGATGGTAGTGGGCTCCGGTCATGGCATTCGGATTGATTCCGGAGAACTTCCGATCATTGAAGAGGCTTTGGACTATGCCGCTATGGGACTGATTCCCGCAGGAGCTTATAAAAATCGTGAGTTTAGAAGCCAGGTGGTGAAAATTTCACCTCTTGTGGACAGAGCCGTTGCCGATATTCTTTTCGATCCTCAAACTTCCGGCGGACTTCTGATATGTGTGGATTCCAGCCAGGCTGATCAATTACTGAACACATTGCATGAAAAAGGATTAAATAGCGCGCGTATGATCGGAGAAGTCACAGACGGACCGGAAGCTATTTTTGTGGAATGATTACTGAATCAAAGAAGATCATCAATGAAAGAAATAAACGCTACAGGACTGTCTTGCCCGGGTCCCTTACTGCTGACTAAAAATGTGATAGACGAGGATTCTCCCGGAAAGATCAAAGTTTCGGTAGACAACGCGGCGGCTGCGGAAAATGTCGGCCGTTTTTTGTCATCGAACCATTATACCGTTTCCCGAAAAGAAGAAAATGATCAATTCATTGTCATCGGAGAGCTTAGCGAGCCGGGAATTGCTCAGGAAAAACAAACCGCAGAACTCTTTTCAGCGTTGCCAAATGAGAAAAAAGCAGCAGAAAAAAAAATCATTGTTATAATTTCCAGCACTTGTATGGGACACGGTGATGATGAACTGGGCACCAAACTGATCCATAATTTTATCAGGACGCTTAACGAAATGGGAAACGAGTTATGGCGTCTGGTGTTTATTAACAGTGGTGTCAAGCTGACCATCGAGGGTGCCCAAACGCTTTCAGAAATACAAAATTTGGAAAAAAGCAACATAAAAATCCTGGTTTGCGGTACTTGCCTGGATCATTTCAATATTTTGAAACTGAAAAAAGTCGGCGAAACCACCAACATGCTGGATATTGTTACGGCCATGCAACTGGCAGATAAGGTAATCACTATATAGTACCTGAACGAAAACTGTCTTTTTCGCT
>JAGYNR010000022.1 GCA_018399715.1 Desulfobacterales bacterium
CCAAAGAGGCGTCATTGTCAATAACATCATCTTTCACTATTCCGCAATGACCGTGATCGGTATACTGACAAAGACAGACATCCGTTATTACAAGCAACTCGGGCACTTTATCTTTTACAGCTTTTACAGCATTTTGAACAATACCCTTTTCAGCATAAGCACCAGTACCCAGCGGATCTTTTTTTTCGGGAATTCCAAATAAAATAATTCCAGGTATGCCCAAATCAAAAGCTGTTTTTGCAATTATCACAAGATTGTCAATCGAAAACTGGAAATGTCCTGGCATGGAGGGGATCGGATTCTTAACGCCTTTCCCACCAATGACAAAAAGCGGTAATACCAGATCATCAACAGTTAAAACTGTCTCGCGAATCATGCGCCGAAAGGCTTCATGTTGTCTCAATCGTCTCGGACGATATTCCGGAAACAGCATCATATGCTCCTTGTCAAATACAATTTATTGAATTTCATCATCAGTTAAATAACAGGCTGGATCGGGTGCCCATACATCTCCGGTAACCGCTTCGGCCCGGACCCTAAAATTTCCGCCACAAATATCGAGCCAACGGCATCGTGCGCAACGTCCTTTCACATGCTTTTTCTTTTCCTTAAGCTGACTCATCAGCGGCTCGGAAAGATCTGTCCAAATTTCGGAAAATTTTCGGTTCCGGATGTTTCCGAAACTGTAATGCCGCCAGAACTGATCCGCATAAACTTCTCCATCCCAGCTAACACATCCGATACCTCTGCCGGAATTGTTGCCTTCGTTCATCTTCAAAAGCTCCAGCACTTCTTTGGCTCTTTCCGGATCTTCACGCTGGAGACGCATGTAAACATAAGGACCATCGGCATGATTGTCGACGGTAAGGATCTCCTTGGGTTTACCTTGATCATAGAGATGCCGGGTTCTGTCCATTATCATATCTACGGCAGAACGGGTTTCCTCGTGATTAAGATCATCGTTGACAAGTGTACAGCCGCGACCGGCATAAACCAGGTGGTAAAAACAAGCTCTCGGAATCTCCATTTTTTCCAAAAGATCAAATATGCCGGGCATCTCTTCCACATTAAATTTATTGATGGTAAACCGAAGACCAACCTTGATTCCAGCCGCCTGGCAGTTTCGGATCCCGGCAAGGGCGAGTTTAAATGCTCCCTTTACGCCTCTGAACTTGTCATTGACTTCCTCCATGCCATCCAGACTGATTCCCACATAAGACAACCCTATTTTTTTTAATGTCCTGGCAGCTTTTTCCGTGATCAGTGTCCCATTGGTCGAGATAACCGCCCTCACTCCCTTTTCTACAGCATAAGCGGCAAGTTCGGGAAGATCCTTTCGTACCATGGGTTCTCCGCCTGAAAACAGGATAACCGGAACGCCAAATCGGGCGAGATCATCAATCAGTCCTTTGCCTTCCTCGGTACTGAGGTCAGAGCTGTCGGAATGATCCTTTGCCTGAGCATAACAGTGTATACATTTCAGGTTACACCCACGGGTGATATTCCAAACGACAACCGGTTTTTTGTCCCTGGAAAACTGGAGAAGATGTGATGGCAGTTTTGAAGAATCGCGGCCATACCGCAACGCATCAGAGGGTTCGACAGACCCGCAATACAGTTTTGAGATTCCGATCATTTGAAAATACCTTTAATTTTATAAACAGCCCGTTTTTGATCAACAGAGGAAGATTGACACCAACTTCCGTTTTTGAAACCGATCAGGCTGGTTTTTTGATATTAAGGGTCATTAATGACACAAGTAATTAAAAATTTCAAGCCCGAACACTTTTTATATCCGGGCTTGAAATTTTTTCTAACGATATTTTTTTATCAATTTTTATCGGTTCATATCTGACTCATACTCAGCTCGTTTTTAATCAAATCATTTAAAAACTGTTCGGAATTTAAAAGCGCTTGTTTGGTAATGAAAAACCGGTTTCGTCCGGTTTTATCCCGAATCAGCTTCAGACCCAGCTCATAGTCCCTCGAAAGCTGTCGAAAAAAATCATCCACTGTTACCGTGGAATTTATAAACTGCTCAATGATGAAATCAATCGCATCATCTTCAAGTACAATATTGACATCGTGATGTTTAAAAAAGAAAAGTTCAATCTTTTTGATTTCATCATAGTAGTGCTTGATTTTTACAATAACATTTCCAATATCCGTTACATGCCTGCAATAAAAAGCGGCAACCACTTCTATGCGTGATGGCGTTAAGGCCAGACCATATTTATCAGATAACCGATCCTTATTGTTTATAACATATTGACGTATATACTGTTTTTCTTCTTCTTCGAGTCTGGCATATTCTTTGTCAATGCTGTCGGTATCGGCTGATTCTAAAAACGCTTTTAGCGCAATATCAGGGTTACTGATAGTATGTTCGGTGACCGGAAATTTTTTAAGGGTTGTCGAGGGCAATTTGTTTTCAAACAAAAGCAGCTTTCGCTCGATGGCACTGACAAGTCCTCTGGCGCCGGTATTTTCATCAACAGCATCTTTGGCCAACAATTGAAGCGCCTCATTTTCAAACTTGATATCAATGCCATAGGCACGAAAATCAAGTTTTTTTCCTAAGATGATTGGGTTATTGGGACTTTTCAGAATTTCAAAGAGATCCGCTTCCTCAAGATTTTCAAAAACAGTGCGCACCGGAAGCCTTCCGACAAATTCAGATTCAAAACCGAATTTGATGATATCTTCGGATTTAACCTGACTCAACATATGAGTGTTATTTTCAGAAGCGGTTAATTTTGCTCCAAAACCAATCCCCTTGTCCATGATACGTTTTTGGATAATTTCAGAAAGTTGGCTAAAGGCCCCGCTCATGATAAACAAAATATTTTTGGTATTGACCGACCGTTTTTCGCGCTTACCGGTTTTTCGGTATTGCTCGATTTCCTGAATCATTGAAATCGGATCATGAGGTACCTTCAGCTCAATCTCGGTTTCTTCCATTGGTTTTAGAAGTGCCCGCTGCACCCCGGTTCTGGAAACATCAGCGCCGATAAAATTCTGATTGGAGGCAATTTTGTCAACTTCATCAATATAGATAATACCATACTGAGCCAGTTCAATGTCGTTATCGGCTTCCCTGACAAGGTCCCGAACCAGATCCTCCACATCTCCCCCTACATAACCGGTCTCACTAAACTTTGTAGCATCGCCTTTCACAAAAGGCACGCCGATCTTTTTGGCGATGAGCTTAATCATGTAGGTTTTGCCCACACCGGTAGGGCCGATCATCAGAACATTGTTTTTGATGTTGCCAACCATATCGCTGTAATCATCGGGGAAATCCTGAGCTCTTTTGATACGGTTGAAATGGGTACAAATTTTGGTCGCGAGAATGGATTTGGCATTTTCCTGTTTAACGATATATTGATCCAGGTATGCCACCAGATCTTCGGGTTTTAAATCAAAATTAATCTTCTTGTCCGAACCGGAAGGATTTGTCTGCTTTTCCAGCGACAGTTCTTCGGGAATCTGCATCGGCGTAACAACCTTGATATTATTCCCAAATTTTTTTGACAAAAACTCGCTGATTTCTTTTTCCAGTTCTTTGAGATTTGGTATTTTTTCGGTTTTTTCTACCATAATAAAAAATTATAAGCACATCTTTGCCAAATGCAAGCAACTATCTGAAACTTCAGTTGTTTTACATAATGGGAGATTCAAGGTGTATATCTTGATAAAAAAGTGTGGAACAAATGGATTGAAAATAATATTGAGATCAAAAAAATAAAAGTGGCATTATGAAAAAAATACGCCCGGCTGGATTCGAACCAGCGATCTTCAGCTCCGGAGGCTGACGCCCTATCCCCTGGGCCACGGGCGCTCAAAAATTTTAAAATTTTATATGTCTGAATTAAATTGTAAAAACAAAATAAACGAGTTAAAAAAACAAGTCAAGCAGGAAATAAATTTTTCAAAGACACCGTTAACGTCTATTAAAAGATTAGTGGCGGCATTGACTGATGGCAGGGAACGTTGCTTTTGCCTCTCCGACCACGTAAAGCGAACCGGCAACACAAACAACTCCGTCGGCATTTTCAGTCTGGACAGCATAGGATACTGCATCCCGGACATTTTCAATGATAGTACAGTTATCTACCATACCACTGGCTGTATGAAGCAGGATATCCGGTTCCAATGCCCGGTTGATGGTGGGTTTTGTAATAATAACCCGATGACACAACGGCAGCAATGACCTGAGCATGCTCTTATATGGCTTATCATCGAGAATTCCAATAACCATTGTAATTTTTTTCCCGGAGAACGCTTCGGATAAATACCTTCCCAGTTTTCTGGCTGCCATCATATTATGAGCCCCGTCAAGTATCACAACAGGTGTTGAAGAGACAACCTCTAGTCTCCCAGGCCAACAGGTTTCGAGGAGACCTTTTTGTATGTGATCCAGAGAAATGGATGTCCTGCCCCGATTTAACACTTCACACACGGCAAGCGCCAGAGCAGCGTTTCCAAACTGATGCGCTCCCCGCAAAGCCGTTCTCAGATTTGGCCAAACACAATCCATTCCCCAATAGGAAAAGGTTGCCTGTTTCTTATTTCTTAGAATCTTGAAGTCATGGCCCAGCTGATATACAGGCGCATTGTTTTGATGTGCAATTTGATGAATGGTTTTTAATGCACTTTTTTGGGTGACACCAGTAACCAGAGGAATTCCCGGTTTAATTATTCCCCCCTTTTCCCCTGCAATTTCCGATAGGGTATTTCCGAGATATGATTTATGCTCCAGGGAAATATTTGAAATGATGGTCAAATCAGTAGAAATTGCATTGGTTGCATCCAGCCGCCCACCCATTCCGGTTTCCATAACGACCCAGTCCACTTTTTGCTTTGCAAACTCATAAAGCGCCATGGCCGTCGAATATTCAAAAAAAGTTGGTTCCCGTTCTCCCGGATCGACATTTTTAACCGCCTCATAGGCAAGAACAACCGCCTCATCGGATATCTGTTGCTTGTCGACTTGAATCCTTTCATTAAATTTTACCAGATGCGGAGAGGTAAACAACCCCACATGATATCCGGCTGCATGAAAAATAGAGCTGATAGAAGATGCTATGGAACCCTTACCGTTGGTACCTGCCACATGAATAATGGGAAACTGATCCTGGGGATTGCCCAATCCTTCCAGAAGCCTTAAAATCGTATCCAGTCCAAGTTTGATTCCAAATCTCCTCAGACCAAAAAGAGATTTCAGGCATTTGTTATAGCGTTCTTTTTTTTTCATGATATAAAAAACCCGGCAGGAAAGTCCTGCCGGGATAAAACCTAAAACTGTATACGGCTTTTTACCTATGATATTTTCTGGCAGCGGCAATCCTTTGTCTTCGCAAGGCTTCGCGCTGTTTACGACGGCGGTATTCGCTTGGCTTCTCGTAGCTTTTCTTCAGCTTTAGTCGCTTGAAAAGTCCATCGTTTTGAATTTTTTTCTTCAAAATACGCATCGCCTTTTCAAGATCATTATCGTAAACTTTTACCTCAATTGCTTTCAAACTATTCGCCCCCTTTTTGTCACCGGCTGTTTTTTTAATCACAAATGGTCGTACCGATGTTTATATTTTCAGATTCAAAATTAGAATCTATTTTTATAAAACATTTTAATTCATTTTGCAAGTAGGATATTAAAAAAAATCAGGATCTAATTCAATCAAAATTCATTTATTACGAATAACTAAATAAAAATGCATTTCTTTCAATAAGTTACGAGATTATGGTATTTTTATTGGCCGCTTCATATATATAACTGTTTAAATTTATTCCATAAATATCATAGTGCCTGAACGAAAATACCTGGTTTTCGCTCAGGCACTATCATAATTATCTTGACACAAAGCCATCTTTAGGTAATATTCAGCCTTCATTAAAATGTCAGGTGCGCAAAAAATTTCAATATTATGAAAGGAGGATGGTTATGCGTCTGATCTTATTAGGTGGTCCTGGTGCAGGTAAGGGGACACAGGCAAACTATGTCAAGGAAAGATACCAAATTCCGCAAATTTCGACTGGAGACATGTTACGATCTGCCGTAAAAGCCGGAAGCGAATTAGGGAAAAAGGCTAAAGAATATATGGATTCCGGTGGATTGGTGCCAGATGATGTCATTATCGGGCTGGTAAAGGAAAGGATCAAAGAATCCGATTGTCAGAAAGGATTTTTGTTTGATGGTTTTCCCAGGACGATTCCCCAGGCTGATGCCATGAAAGATGCGGGGGTTCAAATTGAAGCAGTCGTTGATATTGATGTGCCGGACGAGGAAATTATCAAAAGAATGAGCGGACGACGAGTCCATCTGCCCAGTGGCCGGACGTATCATGTCACTTTCAATCCCCCGAAGGAGGAAGGAAAGGATGATGTTACCGGGGAACCGCTGATTCAGCGTGATGATGACAAGGAAGAGACCGTCAAAAAACGCCTCGAAATTTATCATTCCCAGACTGAACCGCTGATTGATTATTATAAAAAGTGGGAATCATCAGGAGATTCCAATGCTCCTCATTATATCCGCATTGTAGGTGTCGGCAAAGTAGATGAAATCCGGGATAAAATTTTTGCTGAACTGGATAAGGTTAACGGATAACTCAGGAACCGTTATTATTTAGTGCACGAACGAAAACTGTCTTTTTCGTTCAGGCACTATTTAATATTTTCAGTGTTTCAATAAAAAGTCCCTGGTGATACTTGACTTGCCAGGGGCTTTGTCTTATTATGATTTTTAGGTTGCGGGGGTAAGCTGTTAAAACAAAAAAAGCTGTTTATTTCCAAAATATTATAGCATGTGATCTAGTCGCTAAAGATTAATTCTTTCGCCCTTTTCAAAGCATCCTTTCTTGTGGTAATTTTTCCCAAAAGCCTTTCTTCTTCCAGAACAGAAAGGATATTTCGTATAGCGGGCGACGGTGAAATTCCAAAATATCTGATCAGATCTGTACCGTTAAGAAGTGATGGCTTTTGCAATAGGGATTTAATACGGGTCTGGTACATATTCATTAGCTTTTGCGAAAAACTGAAAAGTAACTTCATATTTTCGGGAGTGCTTATGTTCGAACCTTGGATCTCAGCTAGTAGCAAATAAAGAATATGGGATGTCAGATTCCCGTATTTTATAAAAAACCTTGCAGTTTTTCTGTTTAACGGGGAGCCTCCCCGATAATTGATAAAAATATTGAATAACATTTGGTGCCCACCAAGAACTGATTCTATGTACCTGATCTGTTTTTTGGATAATCTCAACCGAAAACATATCTGTTTTGCTGCTAAAATGATATCTATATTGTTTTTGCAGAATAAACACTGCCTGTAATTTTGACAGGTATCAATTGTGCCGGCAGCTTGAACCAGAATCAGCATAGCAAATTTCAACAAGACATGAGCGGAGGTTTCCGACAAAGATCGGTTATAATCCATGATAAGTGGATGATTCAACAGGACCTCCAAATGATAATAGGCTAATAGTGGATAATCGGATGTTTTGGAAGGATAACTTTTGGATTGGTTGTCAAACTCCGAAAATATTTTAAGCAAAATGGACATGGTTGCCATTATAGACAGATATGGATATGAATTTTTTGAGGCAACTGTTTTAAAAAGCTCCTCGCGTATTCGTTCACTGGCTACACATTTTATGAGTATCGCTTTTTCTTTTATTTCGTGAAGCGTTTCAGATTCAATCTTGAACTGTAATTCGGCTCCAAAACGAAAAGCTCTTAATATTCGAAGGGGATCTTGGTCAAAGGATTGTGTGGAGGTCATGCGTATCTTATGACAATGAATGTCATAAATTCCTCCATAAGGGTCAATAATTTCACCGGATTTCAGGTTATACGCCAGTGAATTGAGTGTAAAATCTCTTTCACGGAGGTCTTCATGGATGCACTTCCCATGAAGTGCAGAGATATCGATACTATATCCGGATGAAACTACCCGATAAATTTCCCTGGGAGGTTTTCCGAGACGAACCATATTTCCCTTGGTATATGAAGCAACTTTCTGCGCAAAAGACCGCGGATCGAACGCTATGGCAACATCAATATCGGTATAAGGACGATTTAAAATCAAATCCCTGACGACACCACCGACAAGATAGGCACCATTTAGAGGTAAATCAGAAATAAGACGGCGTAGAAAATAAAAGTCGTTATTTTTTATATACATTTATATTGATTATCATGAAATCGGACAAGTTTGAAGTAAATCGGTTTTTTTATCTTTTTAATGTTGAACCTGTCGTTCCAATGGCAGGTACTATGTATGATTAATTGATGAAAGTTGCTGTTACCGGAGGCGTAGGTTCGGGAAAATCTGTAGTATGCAGTATATTTTCCGAATATGGGTTTGTCCTGGTTAGTTCCGATGAACTGGCACGACAGGTAGTCCGTACCGGTTTTCCGGCATATCAGAGAATTATTGCAAAATTCGGGAAAGGGGTGGTGTTGGAAAATGGAACTTTGAATCGAAGAAAATTGAGGGAAATGATTATCGAAGATCCAGAAGCTAAAAGAACATTGGAGGAGATATTGCATCCCGAAATAATCCGTATGATGGACCAACGGTTATCCGATGCTCAAAAGGCGGGAAAATCTATAGTTGTAGAGATTCCTTTGCTTTTCGAACTAAACCTGGAAGACCGTTTTGACATTATTGTGACAGTTAGTTCCCCATATGAAAATAGAATTCAGCGTCTCGTAGTTCGTGACAGGATAAAACGCTGTGCTGCAGAAAAATTGATAAGAACCCAGATGCCGGAAAATGAAAAAGCAAAACGTTCCGATATTGTCATAAAAAACGACGGTTCAATGGATCAGTTGAAAAATAAGACCCGCCGAATATGTAAAAAAATTCTAAACGGAGTAAATTTTGATGAATGTAGTTGAATTAAAAGACAAAAAAATTAGTGAATTGACCCAAATGGCCAAGGAATTTAATATTGATGGTGCTGCTGGGATGAGAAAGCAGGAACTTATTTTCGCGCTTCTCCAGGCACAGATCGAAAAAAACGGGTTGATTTATGGAGAGGGCGTTTTGGAGATCCTGCCGGATGGTTTTGGGTTTCTCAGGGCCCCGAATTATAATTATCTTCCCGGTCCTGATGATATTTATGTTTCGCCGTCTCAAATACGCCGGTTTAATCTTAGAACAGGGGATACGGTTTCAGGCCAGATTCGACAGCCAAAAGAAACTGAACGATATTTTGCCCTTTTGAAGGTTGAAGCTGTCAACCACGATGATCCCGAAGTCGCCAGAGATAAAATTCTTTTTGATAATTTAACACCTCTTTACCCGGACAGAAAAATAAAACTGGAGCTAGCTTCAGATAATTTTTCCATGCGAATCCTGGATCTGTTGACGCCTATCGGTTTCGGTCAGCGAGGACTGATTGTATCACCGCCACGATCCGGTAAAACAATGTTGCTTCAGTTTATTGCCAACAGTATTGTAGCTAACCACAAGGATGTTGTGCTGATCGTGCTGTTAATCGATGAACGTCCTGAAGAAGTCACCGATATGGAACGTAGTGTCAAAGGTGAGGTTATCAGTTCCACATTTGATGAGCCTGCGGAAAGACATGTTCAGGTTGCAGAAATGGTCACTGAAAAGGCCAAACGATTGGTCGAGCATAAAAAAGATGTTGTTATTTTATTAGATAGTATTACCCGTCTGGCAAGAGCGTATAATTCAGTCATGCCGCCCAGTGGAAAGATTCTTTCCGGAGGTGTTGATTCCAACGCTCTCCAGAGACCCAAACGGTTTTTTGGCGCTGCACGGAATATTGAAGGCGGCGGAAGCTTAACGGTTATTGCCACAGCCTTGATAGATACAGGAAGCCGAATGGACGAGGTTATTTTTGAAGAGTTCAAAGGAACCGGCAACATGGAGCTTCAACTTGACAGAAGATTGGCCGATAAACGAATTTTTCCGGCTATCGATATCAAAAAATCTGGCACCCGAAAAGAAGAGCTTTTGTTACCCGACGATGTTTTAAACCGGGTTTGGATTTTGCGCAAACTTCTTTCCAGTTTAAATCCTGTAGATAGTCTTGAATTTTTACTTGAAAAAATGCAAGGAACGAAAGATAATAAAGAATTTTTAGATTCTATGAATTCTTAAAAAAAATTAAAAAATCAGATAAGGAGTTGAAATCAAATGAAAAAAGATATCCATCCAAAATATGAGGAAACAACCATCAGGTGTGCATGTGGTAATGAAATTATTGTTGGCTCAACAAAATCAGATATTCGGGTTGAAATTTGTTCTCAGTGTCATCCGTTTTTTACAGGCAAACAAAAATTAGTGGATACTGCCGGCCGTATTGAACGGTTTCGCAAAAAATACGAAAAATTTCAGAAAGAAAACAAATAAGTTAATGAAAGCCTATGTTTAATAAATTAGAGGGTGTTGAACAGCGCTATGAAAAAATTGAAAAATTGCTCAGCGATCCGGAGGTGGTCCAGAATCGGGATGCCTATGAAAAATATGCGCGGGAGCATGCTGAATTAAGCGAGATTGTTGACACGTATCGTCTTTACAAAAAGGTGATACAACAAATTAGTGAGAACACAGAACTTCTCAAGGATGTTGATCCGGAAATAAAGGAATTGGCTAGAGAGGAAATCGATATACTCACAGAAAAGGAAAAAAAGTCCAAAGAAAAACTAAAGCATCTGTTGACACCCAAAGACCCTAACGACAATAAAAATGTCCTGATCGAAATTCGGGCAGGAACTGGTGGAGAAGAAGCAGGTCTGTTTGCCGGCGATCTTTTTCGGATGTACGCAAAATATGCGGAAACCCGTAATTGGAAAATTGAAATCATGGATCATCATGAAACCGGCGTTGGAGGATTAAAGGAAATTGTCGCCATGATCCACGGTAAGGGCGCTTATAGTCGGTTAAAATACGAAAGCGGAACTCACCGTGTTCAGCGGGTACCCACAACGGAAACTCAGGGACGAATTCACACATCTGCGGTGACCGTAGCCGTGCTTCCGGAAGCCGAAGAAGTTGAGATTCATATCGATCCGGGTGAGTTAAAATTTGATGTGTATCGCAGTACCGGGCCTGGGGGACAATCTGTCAATACAACAGATTCAGCAGTTCGGATTACCCATTTACCGTCGGGGCTGGTCGTGACCTGTCAGGATGAAAAATCTCAACACAAAAATAAGGCAAAGGCGTTGAAGGTGCTCAGGGCGAGGTTACTTGACCGAATGGTCCAGGAGCAAAATCAAAAGCGATCCGAGGAACGAAAGAGCCAGATTGGAAGCGGCGACCGAAGCGAGCGGATAAGGACCTATAATTTTCCGCAGGGGCGTGTTACCGATCACCGGGTCGGTTTAACACTTTACAAACTGGAAAGCATTCTTCAGGGAGATCTGGACGACATTATCGATGCCCTGACGACTTATTATCAATCACAACAATTACAAAATGCAGACATCTCGACTCATAAAATCACAGACCAAACCATCACCATGGACCATCCTTAATATTCTCCGGTGGACTACATCGTATTTTCAATCCCATGATATTGACAGCCCCAGATTAGATGCAGAAATTCTACTGGCATACGCTTTGGAGCTTAAGCGGATAGATTTGTACCTTCGCTATGATCAACCCTTAAACGAAGTTGAGCTGGCACAATACAAAAGATTGATCAAAAAACGGATTCAAAGAGAGCCGGTAGCCTACATTATGGGGTATAAAGAGTTTTGGTCTATGGATATGGCCGTTTGCAAAGATGTGCTGATTCCCCGTCCGGAAACCGAATGCCTTGTTGAGCAAGTGTTGAATTATCTTCCGGAGATTTCCGGATCTGATCCCTGGAAGGTGCTTGATTTAGGAACGGGATCAGGCGCCATCATACTGTCACTGATGTCTGAAAGACCCGGACATCAGTTCTTTGCATCTGATTATTCTTTAAAATCGATCGAGATAGCTCACAAAAATTCCAGGACTTTCGGTTTTGACAATATGGTCAACTTTTTTTTAGGTGATTGGTTTGCTCCCCTCAGATCACATCTGTTTCCTTTTGATCTGATTGTATCAAATCCCCCATATATTGAGACGTATCTTCTGCCAACATTAGCGCCTGAAATCTATCATTTTGAACCGATAACCGCCCTGGACGGCGGAAAAGAAGGTCTGTCCTCTATCAGGAACATAATCGATCAAAGTCCTGGTTTTTTAAAACCCGGCGGGTATCTGTTTTTGGAAATCGGATATGATCAGCTTAAAAGTGTCAATGCCATTGCCAAAAAAAACGGCCGATATGAATCTGTTTATTTTACTACTGATTACAGCGGTAATGACAGAGTGGCAATCATGAGAAAAAGTCGATACTGACTTGAAATTTCAGTTTAGGTTATTGTTATATTTATAGAAATTATGTATGATATTTTTTTAAATTGAGCGTTAACCCGTTTTAGTCTCAATTTTGGGGGAAAATCTACAGCTAAAATTTAGCAAATTTAATTTTAAGGTTGCGAATTATCCCTGAATTTGTTATGGGTGCTCGATTTTAAATTCACACGCCTCGGACCTGTTTCCTGGTGCTTTAGGAAAATGATATCCATTTCGTGTGGCGATCTTTTTTTTTAAAGTCGGAAGCGGGGATGAAACAGGCGAGGGAACAAAACCAATAAAAAAGGAGTATTAAATGGCTTACATCACAATGAAAGAACTTCTGGAAGCAGGTGTCCATTTCGGCCATCAGACCAAGCGATGGAATCCAAAAATGAAACCTTACATTTTTGGAGCCAGAAACGGAATTTACATTATTGATCTTCAGAAAACCGTAAGAATGTTCAAAGTGGCCTATGATTTTATTGCTGGCACAGTGGCGAACGGAAAATCGGTATTATTTGTCGGAACCAAAAAACAGGCACGGGAAGCAATATACGAGGAGGCCAACCGATGTGAACAATTTTATGTACACAACCGCTGGCTTGGAGGTATGTTGACCAACTTTCAGACAATCAAAAAAAGCATTGATCGTCTGAACTATTTAAATAACATCCAAATGGATGGCTCAATCAACCTGTACACGAAAAAGGAAGCCTTAAAACTCGAAAAAGAAAGAAAAAAACTGGATAACAATCTGGGTGGCATTCGGAATATGGAAAAATTACCCGGCGCCATTTATGTTGTCGATCCTAAAAATGAGTCAATTGCCGTTCGTGAAGGCCGCCGTCTGAATATTCCGATTGTCTCCATTGTTGATACCAATTGTGACCCGGATGATATTGATTACCTCATTCCTGGAAATGATGACGCCATAAGAGCAATCCGCCTGATTACGTCCAGAATCGCCGATGCCTGTCTTGAAGGCAAACAGCAAATGATGGAAAAACAGCAGGCCGAAACTGACAAAGCAGCTGAAGAGGAAGACAAAATAGCAGCCAATGCCGACTTAAAACCGGGAGAAAAAAAGGTTATTTCAGAAGGGGGTGACGGACCGGTAGTTGAGATCATCAAACGGTCAACCATCGATCAATCAGCGGAATCTGAAGAAGCTCCGGAAATAACCGAAAAAGACGAAGAATCCACTGAAGTATAGAATATAACAGGAGAAAGAGGAATGTCAGAAGTAACTGCAAAAATGGTGAAGGAGCTACGGGAAAAAACCGGAGCAGGCATTATGGATTGCAAACAAGCGCTTGCTGAGTGCAATGCTGATATGGAACAGGCGATTGATTTTTTAAGAAAAAAGGGACTGGCGACTGCTAAAAAGCGAGCCGGCCGGGCTACATTGGAGGGCGTTATACAATCGTATATTCACCTGGGTGGTAAAATAGGTGTTTTAGTGGAGGTGAATTGCGAAACTGATTTTGTGGCAAAAACGCCTGATTTCCAGGAATTTGCAAAAAATATCGCTATGCAGATTGCTGCTACCAATCCGGTGGGTATCCATGAGGAAGATGTGCCCAGGGAAGTCATTGAAAGAGAAATGGAAATCTACCGGGCTCAGGCTCAGGAAATGGGAAAACCAAAAAATGTTGCCGACAAAATCTCTGAGGGCAAATTAAAAAAATATTTTAAAGACAATTGTCTGATGAATCAGCCATATGTTCGTGATCCCAATATGACGGTATCTGATCTCCTTAACGAAACCATTGCCAAAACCGGTGAAAAAATTTCCATTAAACGTTTTGCTCGTTTTCAAATCGGAGAGGAAGTATAAGATTGGTCAAGCCTCTATATGGAAGGGTTTTGCTGAAACTAAGCGGCGAAGCCCTCATGGGAGATCAAGAATTTGGTATTAGTCCGGATATGCTCAAATATGTTTCAGAGGAAATCCGGTCTGTTGTCGAACTTGGGGTTCAGATAGCTGTCGTAGTGGGTGGCGGAAACATATTTCGCGGCGTTAAGGCAACCTCCTATGACATGGACAGAGCATCGGCAGATCATATGGGAATGCTTGCGACCGTGATCAACAGCATAGCGCTTCAGGATTCCCTGGAATATATCGGAATTCAGACCCGGTTGCAAACAGCCATCAAAATGCATGAGATCGCTGAACCCTATATTCTTCGCAGAGCTGTCCGTCATTTGGAAAAAGGGCGGGTCGTCATTTTTGGTGCCGGTACGGGCAACCCATATTTTACTACGGATACGGCCGCCGTTCTCAGGGGACAGGAAATCCATGCTGAAATTCTTATTAAGGCTACCAAGGTGAAGGGGGTTTTTGATGGTGATCCCGTGGCGTATCCTGAAGCCAGGTTTATTTCTAAAATCAGTTATATGGAGGTTCTCGAAAGACAACTGGGTGTCATGGATATGACAGCTATTTCTTTGGCAATGGATAATCAATTGCCCCTGGTGGTTTTCAGTCTGAAAGATAAAGGAAATATTCGTAAAGTCATCTGTGGGGAAAACCTAGGCACCTATATCAGCACCTAAAATCCAATAACGAGGTAAGCAAACATGATCGAAGATGTATTTGAAGAAACCAAAGAACGAATGGGAAAATCCATTGATGCTTTGAAAATCGAACTAAAACGAATTCGAACTGGTCGTGCATCCCTATCTCTTCTGGATGGAATTCGGGTGGATTACTATGGGACACAGACTCCCTTAAAACAGATGGCGAGTCTTTCAGTTCCCGAAAGTCGATTGATTACGATTCAGCCATGGGACACATCGGTGATCAAGGAGGTTGAAAAGGCGATACTTAAATCAGACCTCGGATTGACCCCCTCGAGTGATGGAAAAATTATACGTATAACCATTCCACCGCTTACTGAAGAACGAAGAAAAGAACTGGTCAAGTTGATCAGTAACATCTGCGAAGAATACAAAATTGGAATTCGAAACATTCGCAGGGATTCTAATGATTTGCTGAAAAGTTTAAAAAAAGATGGCGATATTTCAGAAGATGACGCTTTCAAAGCTCAGGAAGAGATACAGAAAATCACCAACGAGTATATAAATCAAATCGAAAAGATCTACCAGGAAAAAGAAAAGGAGATTCTTGAATTTTAAAGAACCTTCCGAAAACCGGATGGAAACAGATAAAAAAATACTTCCCACACACATTGCCATCATTATGGACGGCAACGGCAGATGGGCTCAAAAGCGGTTTTTAAGCCGTATAAAAGGGCATGAAAAAGGGGCTGATACGGTCCGTATGGTTGTTCGTACCTGTCGTGAAGTCGGCATCCCTTTTCTCACCTTGTACGCATTTTCCACTGAAAACTGGCAACGACCTAAAAAGGAGGTTGCTGCCCTCATGTCTCTTTTAAAAAAGTTCCTTTCCTCTGAACATAAGGAGATGATGAAACATGAAATTCGATTAAATGCAATCGGCCGGCTAAACCAGTTACCATCAGATGTCCAAAAAGCCCTCGAAAAAACCATGCATGCAACCGAAAACAACCGGGGACTGGTAATTAACCTGGCGCTAAATTATGGTGCCAGGGCGGAAATTGTCGAGATGGTTCAAAAAATTTCCAGAAAGATCGAAAAAAAAGAATTGGATGCCGGCCATATTGATGAAAAAACCGTCGAAATGCATTTGTATACCAGTGGTGTACCTGATCCTGATCTTTTGATACGTACCAGTGGTGAAATGAGAATCAGTAACTTTTTGCTCTGGCAGATTGCCTATTCGGAAATTTTTGTAACTGATACGCTCTGGCCGGATTTTACTAAAGAGGAATTTTTGAGCATCATTGATAGCTTTCAAAAACGCAGCCGTCGGTTCGGCAAGGTCTGACATATGCATTTAAAACGCTGGATTACCGGAATTGTAGCGGTTCCCATTATCGCTTATCTGGCCTATAAGGGACAGTTGGTTTTTACCGCTTTTATTGCTGTGGCTTCGCTGATTTCTTTGTGGGAATATTTTACAATTGTATTGCGAACTTCCGATGAAAGTGTCATGAGTCTTTTTCCGTTTTTAGCTTTTTTAGCCGGTCCGTTAATGGTTTTTGCGGCCTACTTTTCCGCTGTTATGACACTGCTGGTTTTAACTTTGGATGTATTGGCCATTTGTTTGATCCTGCTTTTTTCTCCCGAATCAAGCCGGTGCCGAAAACTGGATATGGCTGGTAAACAAATCCTGGGGATAGCCTATATTCCTTTGTTTCTATCCTGCCTGGTACTATTAAGAAATGGCCAGGATGGCGGACTTTGGATATTGCTGTTGGCTGCTGTCATTTTCGCTGGTGATACCGGTGCTTTTTATGTGGGAACTTATTTTGGCCGATATAAATTATGCCCCTCAGTCAGTCCCGGCAAGACTGTTGAAGGCGCTATTGGAGGAATTTTATCGAATATTATTGTCGGTTCATTGATCATGCTGATGTTTCTGCCTGAATTGGGATGGGGAATCAGCCTGCTTTTTTTTCTGTTGTTCGGTGTTGTCGGTCAGATGGGAGATCTTTTTGAATCTGTCTTAAAACGGATGGCAGGCATCAAGGATTCAGGCAAACTTCTTCCCGGACACGGCGGAATTTTGGATCGGATTGACGCCCTCCTTTTTGCATCACCGGTAGCTCTTTTTTTTCAAATCTTCATACAACAAGGTCTATAGCCGGTATCCGTTCTGCTAAGACGGAATAAAAACCGGTGGAAGTCGGCAGTTATGAAAAGACTTACAGTAATCGGTTCTACAGGTTCCATCGGCAAAAATACGCTGGAAATCGTGGAAAAATTCCCTGATCATTTCAAAATTTCGGCAATGTGCGCCGGTAAAAATATCGCTTTGCTCGCCAGGCAAATTGAACAATTTCGTCCTAAGATAGCAGTCGTGTACGATCGCCATCATGCGGTTCAGCTTAAAAAATATCTTTCAGCGGATACCAATACCAAAATACTATATGATGAAGAAGGATATATTGAAGCCTCCGCATATAGCGCTACCGATATGGTCGTAACCGCCATTGTCGGTGCTGCCGGTTTAAAGCCTACGATGGCTGCCATTGAAGCCGGCAAAGATATCGCTCTTGCCAACAAGGAAACGCTGGTCATGGCAGGTGAGATTGTTATGAAAAAGGCAAGACAACAAAGGGTAAAAATTTTCCCCGTTGACAGTGAACACAGCGCTATATTTCAGTGTCTTCAAGGGCAAAGAACAAAGGATCTGGAAAAAATTTTGTTGACAGCATCCGGAGGTCCCTTTTTTCATCTTCCCAAATCCAGATTTAATACCATTACGCCAGCAAATGCTCTTAACCACCCAACCTGGAAGATGGGGCCAAAAATAACAATCGATTCTGCAACGCTCATGAACAAGGGACTGGAAATTATCGAAGCCAGGTGGCTTTTTGAGGTTCCCGGTAAAAATATTCAAGTAGTGATCCATCCACAAAGTATCGTCCATTCCATGGTTGCTTTCTGCGATGGCTCAGTCATTGCCCAGTTGGGAGTTCCTGATATGAAAGGTGCCATTGCC
Organism: Desulfobacterales bacterium; assembly: GCA_018399715.1. GTDB lineage: Bacteria > Desulfobacterota > Desulfobacteria > Desulfobacterales > SKZT01 > M55B149. The sequence goes on from JAGYNR010000022.1 coordinate 17,921, forward strand.
TATGCGCTTTCTTGTCCCCGTCGCCTGGCTATAGGTCAGCCTTTGCCGGATTTTGCCAAGCTGGGAGCACTGACATTTGCCGAACCGGATACGGATAAATTTCCATGTCTGGCACTGGCTATTGAAGCTTGTCACGCGGGTGGTACACTTCCGGCTGTATTAAATGCAGCCAATGAAACAGCTGTTGCCGCTTTTCTGGAGAAAAAAATTACCTTTACAGATATTCCCGGGATTATTGAAAAAACAATGAATCGGCACCAGCTTGTTCTTTCTCCAACTTTAAATGATATCATTGCATCAGACACCTGGGCCCGCAAAAAAGCAAATAAAGAAATTGCAAATCTTTAAAATTTACGCAAAGCGGTTATATTTTATGTGATTGACTTTCAGAAATTAACTTTTTTGAACTTTTCAGAAACGAAAAAGAAAGTGTACTGTTTATAATGACCACAACGTTATTTGCATTTATTATTGTTCTTGGTGTGCTGATTTTTTTTCATGAACTGGGCCATTTCCTGGTTGCCCGGCTGTTTGGAGTCGGAGTGGAAAAATTTTCTCTGGGTTTCGGTCCCCGGATAATCGGAAAAAAAAGAGGCATTACCGATTATCGAATATCTGCGATTCCGCTGGGCGGTTATGTAAAAATGGTAGGGGAAGAACCGGATTCAGACATTGATCCAAAAGACATTCCGATTTCATTTACCCATCAGCACGTACTGAAAAGAATAGGTATTGTTGCAGCAGGTCCCCTGTTTAATATTTTATTGGCGGTTATCCTTTTATATATCATTTTTCAGATTTCCGGGCTTTACATTCTAAAACCAAAAGTCGGAGACATTGAAAAAGGGTCACCCGCATACGAGGCGGGACTCAAACCAGGGGATGAAATCGTGGCAATCGGGGGAACACCGATTGATAGCTGGGAAAAAATGGCTGAAATAATCTCCGGGAGTAGTGGGAAACCATTGTTTTTTACCATCGAAAGAGAATCGGAACTACTTACAATAACCATACGGCCGGAAATTAAACAAGATAAGAATATCTTCGGTGAAGAAATTGAACGCTACATTGTTGGTATTACCTCCTCCGGCGATGTAAACCGGCAGAAACTGAATCCTTTTCAGGCGTTTGTCGAAAGTGTGGTTCAAACCTATCATATTACCAAACTGACCATTGTTAGCATTGCGAAGCTGATTCAGGGAACCCTTTCTCTCGATACCCTTGGCGGACCGATCATGATTGCGGATTTGGCAGGAAAACAAGCAAAGGAAGGTATCGGCAACCTGGCTTTTTTTACCGCCCTTCTCAGTGTTAATTTAGGGATTTTAAACCTTCTTCCCATTCCCGTTCTGGATGGAGGTCACCTGCTCTTCTTTTTTATTGAATTGGTGATCGGCCGCCCTGTCAATCAAAAAGTTCGGGAACGTGCACAGCAGGTAGGGCTTTTTATTTTAATCTTTTTAATGATATTAGTTATTTATAATGATCTTACACGAATAACCATAAACTGGTTTAATTAACCGCTAATATTATAGATAAAAACCATCATGGCATATAGACTGGAAATCTCTTTGAAGCCCCACCTTTTCGATGCTGAAGGGGCAGGGGTGCGTCGAAAAGCGTTTGATTATTTCGGAATCCGTTTGGATTCGGTGCGTACTATACATATTATCACCATTGATGCAAACCTGTCGGAAGAACAGTTGAGTGTTTTGAAAAATGACGTTTTTACGAATCCGGTCATACAAATCAGTTCTTTTGATCCTCTTCAACTGCCATTCGATTGGATCATCTGGACCGGGTACAGGCCCGGGGTTCGGGATAATCCCGGTGCAACGGCTGTAGAAGCTGCTGAGGATATTCTGGGAATAACGTTCGGATCCGAAGACGCTATCTATGCATCTAAACGATATTGCCTAAACGGCCAACATCTGACAGACCGGGATGTCCTGTTAATTGCCGGTGAACTGTTGGCCAATGATATTATTCAACAGTGGCAAATTTTCACAAAACAAAACTGGAATTCTTCTGAAGGCATTGGGTTAATATGCCCGAAAGTTGTTCTAAATCATACGCCAAAAGTCACCACCATCCCAATAGGCAATGATCAAGCTTTAAAGAGGATCAGTGATCAACGAAACCTGGCGCTTAATCCCAAAGATATTCCTACTATCCGGGAGTATTTTCTTAATGAGAAGGTGATGGCGGAACGGTATACGGTGGGGTTACAGGAGCCCACTGATGTTGAACTGGAATATATTTCGCAGGCACGGAGCGACCATTGCAATCACAACACGTTTCGGGGGAAATTTTTTTATCGCAATCTCGTCACCGGTAAAAAAGAGGTGGTGGACAACCTGTTTAAAACATGCATTGAATCCCCCACACTGGAATTGATGAAAAAAAAGCCCTGGGTGGTTTCCGTACTGTGGGATAATGCCGGTATAGGACAATTTGATAATAATCATTATTATGTGATCACGGGTGAAACCCATAATTCTCCCTCCAACATGGAAGCTTATGGAGGTGCCATCACCGGAATCGTCGGTGTATACCGCGATCCATTGGGAACAGGGAAAGGGGCGAAACTCGTTATGGGAAGCTATGGTTATTGTGTGGCCCCAAGAAATTATGCCGGATGGCTAAAGCCGAAACTTCATCCAAGACGATTGCTTGATGGAGTCATTGAGGGTGTTCGCGACGGAGGGAACAAAAGCGGAATTCCAACGCCATTTGGTCAGGTTTTATTTCACAGCGGATACCTGGGCAAATGTCTGGTTTTTGTAACGGCGGTTGGGTTGATGCCCAGCAAGATAAAAGGAAAACCATCCGAGCAGAAGACTACCCATGACGGCGACCTGGTGATCATGTGTGGGGGTAGAGTTGGAAAAGATGGTATTCACGGGGTAACCGCAGCCTCAGAAACCTTTTCTCAACACACGCCTGCCGGCCATGTCCAAATAGGCGATCCGTATACCCAGAAAAAAATGCATGATTTTCTTCTGGAAGCCCGTGATAAAGGATTGATTCAATTTATAACCGATAATGGGGGCGGGGGCTTGTCTTCTTCTGTCGGAGAGTCGGCGAGATTCAGCAACGGATGTTATATTGAACTCGATAAAGTTCCGTTGAAATATGAAGGACTTGATCAATGGGAAATATGGGTTTCGGAATCGCAGGAACGGATGACGGTAGCGGTCAAACCTGAAGATTTGGAGTCTTTTATGGCCCTATCGAAACAGCATGCTGTGGAAAGCACGGTCATCGGCAGATATACCAGCTCCGGAAAACTTCATATTACTTATAAAGGAAGAACCTGTGCTTATGTGGATATGGACTTACTCCAACATGGGTTTCCCCAATGGGAGTTTGAAGCCGAGTGGTGTCCTCCTGAAATCCGTCTAAAAGAACCGGTATTGCAAGAACCGGTGGACATTGAAACATTGTTGATCGACATGTTATCCCGTCCGAATGTCTGTTCTAAAGAATGGATCGTAAGACAATATGATCACGAAGTACAGGGAACCAGTGTCATAAAACCGCTGGTCGGTGTTCACAGGAATATGGTCAGCGATGCGGCTGTTATCCGTCCGGTTTTGGCCTCTGAAAAAGGCCTGGCTTTTTCCCAGGCACTTTTACCTCACTATTCGGCTATCGATACGTATCACATGACATCGTGTACCATTGATGAAGCAATTCGTCGAATAGTAGCGGTTGGTGGAAATTTCGAACATATCGGCGGTGTGGATAATTTCTGCTGGCCGGATATTGGTTTTAGTCCTTCCAAAAATCCGGATGGTAAATTTAAGGCGGCACAATTGGTCAGATCCTGCCGGGCGCTTCGGGATACCTGTCTGGCGTACGGTATACCGCTGCTTTCCGGTAAAGACAGCATGTATGTTGATGGGCATCTGCCGGGACGTTATGGAGAAACCCACAAGGTTTCCGCCCTGGAAACCCTCCAGTTTTCAGCTATTTCTGAGGTTCCGGATATATCCAGGTGTGTTACCATGGATAGCAAGGCACCCGATGACCTGATTTACATACTGGGAATGACCCGCAATGAATTAGGTGGCTCCGAATATTATGATCATTTGGGATATGTGGGATTAACTGTTCCAAAAGTATTTCCCAATAAATTTGCTGTTCTTTATCGTGTTTTGAACCGGGTTGTCGAAAAGCAGATGGTGGCATCAGTTCACGGCATTTATCGCGGCGGCCTGGGTGTTCATCTTGCTATGGTAGCTATCGGTGGTCAACTTGGAATGGATATTGATTTGACACGAGTCCCACGGGAAGCCGTTAACAGGATGGATACCGTATTGTTTTCCGAGACAGCAGGACGATTTATCATTACGATTGATCCTGTGCAGCAAAAAACATTCGAACAATTATTGAAAGGGATTCCTTTTGCCTGCATCGGAAAAACAACAGAAGAAAAACAGTTTATTTTGAAAGCTAACGGACAAAAACTTGTTCATCTTCATATTTCTCAAATAGAGAAGGCATGGAAATCTCCTTTTGAACATCTTTAGTCCGAAGAAAGGCTGAATGATTATACGATGAAAAACGTCCATGCACTTGTACTCACCGGATACGGTCTGAATTGTGACAATGAAACCGCTTATGCTTTCGGGCAGGTCGGAGCGAAGGCACAGAAAGTTCATATTAATTCTTTGATCGATGGAACTGTATCATTGGATACCTTTCAGATCATGACATTTATCGGTGGATTTAGTTGGGCCGATGATCATGGAGCAGGTGTTATCCAGGCTGTCCGGATGAAAACAAATATCGGGGACAAGATTCTTTCGTTCATTGACCGTGGAAATCTTGTGCTGGGTATTTGCAATGGATTTCAGACATTGGTAAACTTAGGACTTCTGCCCGGATTTGACAGAAATTACCAGGATCGTAGGGTAGCATTGACCTGGAATGAATCCGGAAAATATAGAGATGGCTGGGTAAATTTAAAAATTAATCCGGATTCTCCTTGTATTTTTACAAAAGGGATCAAAACCATAGAATTGCCTATACGGCATGGAGAAGGCAAGTTTTATACCGATGAATCTACTCTGAAACGTCTTTCCATTCAGAAACAGGTTGTAATGCAATATGCGAATGCGAAGGGTTATCCCGCTGAAGGTGCTTTCCCCTTTAACCCCAACGGCTCTCATAACGACATTGCCGGCATTTGTGATCCGACCGGACGCGTGTTTGGGCTGATGCCTCACCCGGAAGCCTTTTCTCATCCAACGAATCATCCCGACTGGACCCGTATGAAAGAGGTTCAGAAACGCAAAAACAAATTCGATTTTTATAAAGACCTGCCACCGCTTGGACTGAAAATTTTTAAAAATGCCGTCGATTTTTTCACGCTAACATAACGCTTTATTGTTCCGAATAACTGCCGAACATAAAAATATAGGCTTCGTCGTTGACATCAATGACAATATCAGCACCTCTGGATTCGGCAAACACGATCCACGCAGGTTTATCTTCTCTGGTACAAATATTGGGGGGAACACTTTTTCCGGTTTTGCCCTCGTACCAGGCTAAAAGAACCGGATCGGGAGAAATTTCCTGCGCTTTTTTGAATGCCTCATTCCGAATTTCCTCGAAACCGGCATCTGAATCCTCGATGGTTAGTGCAATAGGATTTTCAAGATATTGTTTCATGGATTGTTTTTCGGTATTCATTTTTTCCCTTCAATTCTTTTATTTTTATCAAACACTGAAAATTTTACCGAATCACCCGATAAAATAAAAACATCATTAAACCAAATATTTCCAGACGTCCTAAAAGCATAACAATACTAAGAACCCATTTAGCGGCATCCGGAAGCATGTTGAAATTAGAAAGAGAACTAACCTGTCCAAATCCCGGTCCGACGTTTCCCATTGCAGCAACAGTACCTGAAAAGGCAGACATAGTATCAACACCTGTTAAGGTCAGTATCAGACTGCCTGTTAGGACGACACATAAATAAAGTACGATGTAAAGAACACTGGCCTCCATTAGAGCAGATTCAATTACAGTTCCTCCCAGCTTCGAGGTAACAACAGCCTTAGGATGTTTCATTTTAAAAATCTGAGTAGTGAAGCTTTTCCATAATATCAGGATACGATCAACTTTTATGCCACCGGACGTTGAACCAGCACATGCACATTGAAGTGAAAAAAATATCAGGATTAGTTTCGAAAAGCCTGGCCAAATATTGGTATCCGCCGTTGCAAATCCAGTGCTTGTACCCACCGAAATAATTTGAAATGCGGCGAATCGTACAGAATCCCAGAAACTTTTATATATGTCGTTCCATATACTGGCTGAAACCAGAATAATTCCGACTATCATTGCTCCAATGTAATAACGAACAATTGGGGAATACCAAATTTTTTTAAAATTATCTGTAATGGCCACAAAAATTAATCCAAAATGAATTCCTGATAAGATCATGAAAACAATAATAATAATTTCAATTAAAGGACTGTTGAAATAAGCGATGCTGTTATTCCGGCAAGAGAACCCCCCTGTTGCAACGGTAGCAAAAGAATGTGTCGTGGCCTCAAAAAAATTCATTCCTGCCAAAATAAGACATATGGTTTCCAACACCGTCAGCCCAAAATATACAACGAGCAAAATTTGAAGAGTTTTCTTTGTTCGGTATTGAAAATTTTCTACGGCCAAAGAGGAAATCTCATTTCTGTAAAGAATCATAGCCACCTGACCGGAAGGCAGTGCCACGGCTAGCATAAATACCACAATACCGATACCACCAATCCAATGCGTAAATGAACGCCAAACCAGTATGCCCATTGGTAATGCTTCAATGTTTGTAAGAATGCTGGAACCGGTAGTTGTAAACCCAGAAACACTTTCAAACCATGCATTGGTGAATGTAAAAGGACCTCCCCAAATAATATAGGGTAGTGTTCCTATCAGAAATGAAAACAGCCAACCGGAAACCACAATCATCAGGCCCTCATCGTTTTGGATATTTTCAACCGGAGGGACAAAAATAATCGGAAAAACTCCTATCAGAACTGCAACTACAGCACTGAAAAGAAGTGGCACAAAGGCCGAATCACCACTGATAAGGGAAATTAATGCTGAAATAAATAAAAATAAAGAATTAAAAAGCAACACGAAGCCAGTATAACGTATTACAATTTCCAGTCTCAAAAAAAGTTGACCTTTCTTTAGTTTAAACTTATTAAGATTTTGCTTTTTTTCGATCTAATTTCACTAAAGCTACCAATTCTGATACCGAATGAGCAAGATCAGCAAGTTCATCTTTGGTATTTACCTTAAGGGAAACCGGTTTGTTACTTGAAAGAAAGTCATCTATGGAATGCGTGATGGAAAGTATTGGATTGACAAAATAAATATTTACAAAAAAATTAAATAACAAAGCAAATACCAACGCTGAAAGGATAGCAATTATTCCCGGCATGATTGCCTGATGGGCTCTGTTTTTCAGTCCGGATGCGGTCTCATACATAACCTTATCATTTACAGACATAAGCTTTTGAACCGATGCCTTAACTTCCTTAAATGCCTCATGAACATCTTCGAGGTACCAATTTAGATTGTTCTCGTATATCGTGCCAACTATCGGCTGATCCCACATTTTGCGATATTTTTTGTAATCTTCCTGGATTTGTTCTACAAAAGCTTTTTCCCCTTTAACAGTCAAATTATTCTCTGCTATTTCCAATGCCTGTATAAAATTTTTATTGGCGCTTTGGATAGTATCCCGACCTTCTTTCCATTTTCCGGAAAGCAAAAGGAGCATTCCGCTGTCTTCTCTTTCCAATGCTTCGATCATATCCTTTGCCGCGTTGATACTTCGATAATTATCATCAAGAAGTGATTGAACCGATGATCCTATTTTTTTGAGTTCATATACTGAAATCGAGCCAGCAATAGCCAGCATACCTACCAGAATCAAAAAACCCAGCATAATTTTGGTTCTGATTTTCATGGCAACCTCATATAAAATCTATTATAAACTTCAGAATAATTCATTAACGCTCTCCTTTATAATCCAAAAACCATCTTTTGCAAGCTTGAACAGACTGACAATGATCACGATAAACTCCAGTCGTCCGAGAAACATGGCAAAAATTTCAGCCCAAAGTGCCACATCGGGCATTTGGGCTGATGTCACGCCAACCGAGAGCCCAACTGTTCCAATGGCAGAGGCAAATTCAAACAGAGAATCACGAAGACTAAAACCACATGCGCACAAAATCATGACCCCCAGTCCATAGGTCACCAGGTACAAGAAAATAAAAACCGTCACCTGACGCACCCGGGCATCATCTACAAAGACGCGGCGGTTTCCCTCCCATATGGGACGTTCCAGTATCGCATTTTTCGGCATGAGATAACTTTTGATGTCCCAGATAAAAAGTTTACACAGCAAATATAAACGGAACTGTTTGATACCCCCGGCAGTGGAACAGGTTCCCCCTCCGATCACCATAAGGATAATCAGAAGCCATACGCCAAAAACGTTCCAGGTCCCGTAATCAACGGTGGAAAATCCTGTCGTAGTGATCGCTGTTATGATTGCAAAACATGTGATGCGGATTGCTTTTTCAAACTGAGGATAATGTTGCTGAGTGACCAGCAGGAACATGACGGGGATAGCCGAAAAAACTATCACACCCAGCAGACGAATCTCACCATTTCTCAGGACAACTTTAAGTTTGCCCCGCCACAGAAACCAGGCAGTAACAAAGCTCAGGTTGCCCAAAAGCATTAACAAAAGGGTAACCGCTTCGATTGCTGTTGAGTTCCAATATCCGATACTTTCCGGATGGGTGGAAAACCCCCCGGTTGAAATTGCACAAAAAGAATGGTTAACGGCATCAAAGGGTGACATGCCCGCCAACCAGTAGGCAAGCGCTCCGGCTGCAGCATAGCAGGAATAGATTATCAGCACCAGACGAGCCGATTGGCGCACTTGCGGGACAAGTTGGTTACTTCGTCCCTCGGCAAATGAGATGCCGATTCCTGTTGGTCCCAGGATAG
>JAGYNR010000220.1 GCA_018399715.1 Desulfobacterales bacterium
AGGTATCTTCAAAAGCCAGTGTGCCGAATTTCCCTTCAGCAGGAAAGTATTGAATGATGTCCTCCTTCACCGACTTCAAAACAGGATTTAAAACCTGTATGGTTTGTTTGGCCTGAAAAATTTCACTCTCCAGATTGCCAATCTGCCGGGTGGTTTTCTCCAATGTTACAATAACAGGTTCCTGATTCGGAATAACAATGGCTACCGAATTCCTGCGGTTTGCAATTTTATATTTCATTGTAAAAACTCCATCATCATTGGAAGTCCCATCCATATACTTTACCCCGCCGGGGAACGTACTGTAAATTTCAAAAGGGGTTGACACCGGATTTTGATCACCATCTGTAAATTTCAAATCGATCAAAAGAAGTGCTGAAGTACTCCACGTAAATCCTTCCGGAACTTCCAGTTCGGAGAATTTGCCTGAATTGGTGTCGGGGTTGTTTTCGTTTACATCTTTTTTACATGAAAAAATAAAAACAACAAAAAATGCCAACATGAGAATTGATAATGTCTTTTTCATCATTCAAAAAATTTGGTTAATAATATCATCTTAAAATATTGCCGTAAAAATAGCCCATTTACATTTTATGGATTAGCGACAAATCGTAAATGACACCATTCAATTCGTAAATGTTTCAATCAAGAGGTAAATTGCGGAAACCAGATATGAAAAAGCCGGCCTTACAATTGGCCGGCCATCTTGCCTGATATGTTATTTTTTATCCACCGGGAAATCTTCATGCTGTGGAAACCTGGCCGGATTTTCGTCAATTTTTTTTAAGATCACTTCCACAGCCTTCATCAGTTGGGTATCATATCCTTCCGACATTTTTTTGGAGTCGATATCAATGACAATGTCAGGAGTAACCCCTTCATTTTCCACCACCCATTCACCTTTGGCATTATAGATACGATAGTCGGGGGCAGTGAGGCCTCCGCCATCGATGAGGTCGATGAACATGGAAACGCCGACCAATCCTCCCCAGGTGCGGGTGCCAATAACCGGCCCCATGCCGTTCCACCGGAACTCATAGGGCAATTCATCGCCACCTGAGCCGGCATAACGGTTTGTAAGGCAGGCCATGTGGGCATCCACGGCCAGTGCCGGGATCATCTGGTCGGCTGAATAGCGGCGCGTCCAGTAGCCATGTGGCTTTTTCAGCAAACGCTGCAGGAATATCTCCGGATCAAGTCCGCCACCATTGAAACGACCATCCACAATAATTCCCTCTTTTTTGGTCTGGGAATAAAAATACCTGGGAAAATCGGTTGCCGACCCATTGTAGGTGTCTGGAAGATAAATGTACCCGATCTTACCACCGGAAGCTTCCTCCACGGTTTGGCGGTTCCATTCAAGCCAGTCTATATAGCGCATGGCCGATTCGCTGCGGGCAGGTTTAACAACCACTTCCCGGGAGCCCTCCAGCGTGGGCTTACTGTTTACTGTCAGGGTAACCTGTTTATCTGCAAGATCGATAAAGTAACTGTAAAAGTTCTTCTCTGTTGTAATGTCCAAACCGTTTACAGCCAGCAGAAAATCACCTTCATTTACATCCACTCCCGGCTTTGCCAGGGGCGGATAAGCCTTTCGGGACCAGTCGCTCCCGGTAAATATTTTTGTGATCTGATAGCGGTTGTTTTTTTCATCAGCACGGTAATTAATCCCCAGCAACCCAACATTCACGGCTTCAGCATTTCGCTTATTATCGCCTCCGTAAATATAGGTGTGTGAGGTGTTCAGCTCCCCGATCAACTCACCAATGATATAACGGACATCCTGCCTGCATGAAGCCCGCTCCATCAGGCTGCCGTATTTGGTCTTCATCATATCCCA
>JAGYNR010000221.1 GCA_018399715.1 Desulfobacterales bacterium
TTACTGGCTGACAATTCCCAGGAAACTCCTGAAACTATTTTCGTTGTTCATACAAAAACGCCCCGTTTCATTGTTGAAGCTGACATTGACGATTTTTGGAGCAACCAGAAGATACATTGGATTGACGGGGAACCGGGAGATGAAGATTTGATTGAGCAGTTGATAGAGGAAGCTGAAGAATTTATGGAGGATGAATTTGAAAATGAAGAATTCATGGATTCCGAAGATGAGGAATAGCAATTTGCAAGTCTCCTGAAAAGCCATTAACAACTTTTTAAGCAATGAGAATGGTTTTTGCCGCATTCTGAAGGCAAAGATAAGTCCTGCATTACTGTTTGATTCCTTTCAATGACAGTTGAATCCTTTTGCGTGGGATATCAACATCCAGAACTTTTACTTTGATATGTTGATGTATTTTGACTATTTCGTTGGGATCTGAAACAAAATGGTCGGCCATTTCAGAGATATGGATCAGGCCGGATTGTTTAATTCCTATGTCGACAAATGCTCCGAACCTTGTTATATTGTTTATTATACCGGGCAGTACCATTCCTTCTTTTAGATTTTCAATTGATAAAATATTCCGGTCAAATTCAAAAATTTTTATCTGTTTCCGGGGATCACGTCCCGGTTTGATCAATTCATTTTTAATATCCTTTAGTGTTGGTAGTCCGGCCTTATCTGAGATATATTTTTCAAGGTTTATCAGGGAAACCAGCTTTTCATTATTTAACAGGCCTTTCAGGTCACATTCCATGTCGGCGGCCATTTCCCCGATAATGTCATATGCTTCAGGGTGCACTGCTGAGTTGTCGAGGGGATTATCACCCCTTGGTATCCTTAAAAATCCGGCTGATTGTTCGTATGACCTTGCTCCCATCAGCGGTACTTTTTTCAGTTCTTCTCTTGAGCGGAAACTCCCGTTGTTTTTCCTGTATTCGACGATATTTTGTGCAAGGCGGGGACCCAGACCTGATATGTAGGCCAGCAGGTGACGGCTGACGGTATTAACATTGACTCCTACGGCATTGACACATATCTCAACCTGGGCATCCAGACTTTTTTTCAGATATTTCTGGTTCACATCATGCTGGTATTGTCCCACCCCGATATTTTTAGGATCTATTTTCACCAGTTCCGCCAGGGGATCCATGAGTCGCCTGCCAATGGAAACTGCCCCTCTGACCGTAACATCATATTTCGGAAACTCCTGGCGCGCTATTGAAGAGGCGGAATATACGGAAGCGCCGTCTTCGTTTACTATATAAACTTCCAGATCACGGTCGAATTTGAGCCTTTTGATAAAGTATTCTGTTTCACGGCTTGCTGTTCCGTTACCAATTGCTATGGCTTCAATGTTATATGCATTCACCAGTGACAGTATTTTTTTTGCCGCTAATTTTTTTTCTTCCTGAGGCTTATGGGGATAAATAGTTTCATTATGCACCAGCTCACCTTGGTCGTCGAGACAAACAACTTTGCAACCCGTGCGGTATCCCGGGTCCACAGCCATAATACGTTTTTGTCCGAGTGGTGGTGCAAGCAGCAACTGACGAAGATTTTCAGCGAAGACACTTATTGCTTCCTTGTCGGCTTTTTCTTTTGAAATATTTGCAAATTCGGTTTCAATAGATGGTTCCATAAGACGATTGTAGCTGTCAGTTACCGCTCTGGCAACCTGCCGGGAGCATTCATTATTGTCCTTTACAAAAAAACGGTTCAGATGTTCGAGCGGCCTTTTGCTGTCAGGTTTAATTGTCACGTGAAGTAGTTTTTCCTTTTCTCCCCGCCTCATAGCAAGCAGCCTGTGTGAAGGGCATTTCCCCAGTG
>JAGYNR010000222.1 GCA_018399715.1 Desulfobacterales bacterium
GTCGCCAGAACAAGACTTTTCGAGCAACTCGAACGCGTCGTACCGCAAAACGTGGACATGAGCAAGGGTCGCAGAGGCATGGATCTGTGGAAAATCTTTGTTCTTGCGACTCTGCGCCTCGAATGCAACTGCGATTACGACAAGCTGCTCGAATTGGCCAACGAGCACCGTTCATTGCGCCTGATGCTTCTTCACGGAAATGACGACGATTTCAGGTATTCGCTTCAAACTCTGAAGGACAACGTTTCCCTTCTCACCGACGAGGTTCTCGACGCGATCAACGTGCTCGTCGTCGATCACGGACACGAAGTGATCGGGAAAAAGCCTGAAGAGGAGTTGTTCGGAAGCTGCGATTCGTTTCCGGTATTGACCGACGTGCATTTTCCGACGGACATAAACCTGCTTTGGGATGCCATGCGGAAATTAGTGACCCTTGTCCTCGTGTTGTGCGACGGACTTGGAATCTCTGGCTGGAGAAAGGGAATGTGTAATCTTCGAAAAGTCAAGCGGCTCTTTCGCAAGACGCAGAACCTTAAAAGATCCACCTCGAAGAATCCCGAGAAGAAAGCCAAGAGAGACCGCCTCGTCATGGAAGCTCACCTGGCCTATCTCGAATTCGTGCGGTCCCTGCTCGATCGGGCGAGGGCGACAATCGCCGAAATCCCGATGACCGACGCGATGGCGTTCGCCAGAGTTCTGGAAATCCAAAAGTTCGTCGATCACGCGGAAAGACAGATCGACCAGATCCGCCGGAGAGTTGTGGAAGGAGAATCCATCCCCCACAAGGAGAAAGTCTTTTCCATCTTCGAGGAGCACACCGAGTGGATAGTCAAGGGAAAGGCCGGCATGCCCGTCGAACTTGGCTTGAACATCTGCATCGTAAAGGACCAGTTTGGCTTCGTTCTCTACAGTCGGGTGATGCAGTCCGAAACGGACGACAAGGTAGCGGTCCCGATGGTCGTCGAAGTCCAGAAAAGATTTGACAATTTCAGTGGATGCAGTTTTGACAAGGGGTTTCACAGCGCCTTCAACCAGAAGCGACTTGGAGAACTTCTCGACAAAGTGGTCCTGCCGAGAAAGGGGAAGCTGTCGGTCGCGAACAAAGAGATCGAAAGTTCCGAAGAGTTCGTCGCTGCCCGCCGGAAGCACTCGGCTGTGGAGTCCTCGATCAACGCGTTGGAGCAAGGAGGGCTGGATCGTTGCCCCGATCACGGAATCCGGGGTTTCAAACGGTACATCGGCCTGGCGGTCATCGCGCGGAACCTCCATGCGATCGGAAATATTCTCCAGAAGAAGGAATCCGAACGCGAAAAAAGGCGAATGGCTCAAAAAAGGCGAATAGCCGCGTAGCAATACTGATTTACTACCAATGGAAACACCCACAGGTGGACAGCTGCGCCCGAAGACAGTCGATTTTTCTATAAAAGGTAGAATTTTCGAATGTCGTCGGCAAGGTTAGCGCATGAGGCAACTCCATACAATGAACAAGGTTCATTTTTTTTGAAAATGATGCTTTTTCGTTCAGACACTATATAGTGTCTGAACGGAAATTTCAATAAGCCCATTATTCTGAGGTTTGACCTACTTCGGCGCTTTCGAATTGTTTTGCTTTTTACTAATAAAAACGAATGTTTTTACTTGACACAAATTACTACTCATGATATTCAAGCTATTGATATTTCGATCAAAAGGAATATCCGGAAAAAACGGGAAGTAAATGTGACCGATAGTCAACCAAAAATATTCGGAGAAAAGGCCATGAGAAAAATAATCGAACCCCAGATGAAAATCGGGGAAATTGACAT
>JAGYNR010000223.1 GCA_018399715.1 Desulfobacterales bacterium
TAATATGGCGCTTTTCCGCCCAAGAGAAATAGTGAGTGAAAACTTAGTTGACGAAATCCTGTCCGCAGCACGCAGACAATGGGCAAATAACAATAGCCTAACAGTTGTGATGCTCCTGCCGTCTGACATTGAATATGGATTTTTAGGAAGCTTCAAAAATTATTTAGCCGGAAGTGGTTTTTCAATTGAACAGTTTAAAAACTAAAGTTTCCCGGTTTTTAGTGAGGGTGCGCCGGGCGTGAAATTAAAAAATGCACAATAAAAACAAACAGTTAATGAAAATTTTGGAGCTTCATAACGCATTGATTTTACTGAAAATAATAAGATCCGATTTTTGGAGGAGAGCAATTTTTTTCAATATTTCAGTAAGTTATTGTTGTTTGCGAGGCCAGTCCATGGTAAGGTTTGTTCACCAAAAACAAAAACCGCCAAAGAAAGGCCTCGCATGCTCATCTTACACGACCTGCTCACAAAACTCAAAAATGAATTTGAAATCTCACGTAAAACCTGCGACCGCGGCATTTGGTTTGTCTACGTCCTTCTGGGGATCATTACCCCCTTTACGTCTTCCAAAACCTCAAACCTGCATCGGTGCCTCAAAACCCTGTTCGGGTTTAGCCGTCTTCCCAAAAAACAATTTTACCGGTTCATGGCTTCACCTAAAACCCCATGGCCGAGACTTTGGAGATGTCTTTGGAAAATGATCCCAGAACCATTAACCAATAACCGACTCCTTCTGTTGCTTGACGACTCCATCAACCCCAAGACAGGGAAAAAAATATTCGGATGCCAAAGAGTCTTTGATCATGCCGCCAAACAAAATCAGTCCAGGTATCCATGGGCTCAGAACATCGTCATGCTCGGACTGTTAAAAACGGTCAAAGGCCGGTGGGCATGCCTCCCTTTAAGTTTTCGCTTTTATCATTTGAAGAAAACCATTGAAGCCAGTGCCTTGAAAAAGTCGGCACTTCAATTTAAAACCAAGATCGATCAGGCGGTTGAAATGGTCTTTTCTATCACCGAGGCATTCCAGCAGGGGACGATCCTGCTGATAACCGACTCCTGGTTCGGCAATAATTCCCTTTACCTGCCCTTAAACCAGGGGCTGGGCCGGGAGTTTCATCTGCTGTCCCGGCTACGATGCAACAACACCCTTTTTGATTTGCCCGGCGACGTGGTCCGGAAAAAAGCCGGGCGCCCCCGGAAATACGGAAAAAAGATGGGCAATGCCGCGTCTCTGGCAGACAAATATCATCCCCTGGCAAAGGAATATAGCGTCAACCTGTATGGCCGCACCCGACCGGTCATGGCATTTGGCCAAATCTTGATGCTAAAAACTATCAAGACCCGTGTCCGGGTTGTCTGGGTGTATCGCAAGACCCAATGGGTCGCTCTTTTTTCCACAGACCTGAGCCTTTCCGTTCCAGAGATGATCGAATATTACGGTGCCCGATGGAAAATCGAGGCCGCTTTCAAAGAACTCAAGCAGGACCTCGGCAGCGCCGAAACCCAGACACGGCATCCCGATGCCGTCACAAACCACCTGCATTTTTGCATGATGGCTGCTTCCCTGACCTGGATTTACGCCAGCCGGCTTGCAAAAACACCGGCCCGACGGCATGCGGTTTCCGGTAGACATCATTTCGCCTTTTCCGATGTCCGCCGGCTGATCGCGGAAGCGGCAATGAGTGATAATTTTAATAGACTTTTCCCCGTGCCGCGAAAATCCATGGTTAATTCTCTCGTAACCGTACTACTCCGCATGGCGGCTTGA
>JAGYNR010000224.1 GCA_018399715.1 Desulfobacterales bacterium
CACCCATATTGAAACCTGAAACCTTTGTTGGAACAAAAATTCAGCTAAATTTTCAGACCAATTTCGAGCTATTTTCATCACCCCAGTTAGCGCCTATGCATCTCAAAGGGGGAATTCAGGCTCATCCAACGATTCTATCCGCACAGGTTCAAAAATTTTGAAACGCCATTTTGACAAGTAAGTTCAATAATCATGCCGATTAAAAAAGAGAAACCAAACCCGAAAGTAACCCTGTTGATGGCGATAACGGTAGATGGCCGAACGGGTCGGGATACCCGTCATTCTGTTGATTGGACAGGTCGGGAGGACAAGCAGTTTTTTGTCGAAACGACCATGAAAGCCGGAGTCGTAATGATGGGGGCTAGGACCTATGATACGATCGGATATCCATTGCCCGGCCGAAAAAATATAATTCTCACCCGAAATCCGGATCGAAAATCTTCATTTGAGAATCTTGTTTTCACCCGCAAAAGTCCCGAGCTGATATTGGCTGACTTGGCAACTGATGGCTATACCCACGTCATTTTAGCCGGTGGCCCGACGACTAACACCTTGTTTGCCAGAAAGAAACTGATCGATGAAATTATCGTAACGATTTCACCCAAAATTTTCGGGGTCGGGACCTCACTTTTTACACAGGATATTTCCATGGATCTGGAACTGAAACATCTTGAAAAAAGAGGCCAGCAAACTGTCTGTATTTCATATAAGGTGCTATCCTCATAGATTTTTTCAATATGGAGGTTCATTGTCATTGAAAATATCAAATTGACAAATCTTATCAACACGATTATTTCATCACCATAAAGGATATGGAAACACGAGCCACAACATTTCTGACAAGAAAAAAATTCCCTTTAAACTGATATCTTACGTTCATAAGGAAAAAGGGGCAAAATTTGCCGCCCAGGCCATCGGATTTCCTCTCGAAAAAACAATAAAAACCTTGGTGGCAGATTTGGGAAATGATGGATATGTTCTGGCCCTTCTTCCTGGCGATAAACACCTGATGGGAAAAAAACTTGCCCGGGCCTGTTGTGCTAAAAAAGCGGTGATGACCGATGCGGATACCGCCGAGCGACTGACCGGATACTGGGTGGGAGGGATCAGTCCTTTTGGTACGAAAAAGAAGATGCCGGTGGTGTTGGAAGCCGGCCTGATGGACTTTGACAACGTTGCCATCAATGGCGGGCAGCGGGGATTAATGCTGATCATGAATCCGAAAGATATTATCAAGGCAACAAAGGGAGCCGTTGCCGATCTCGCTGGTTAGAGACGCGGCTTGGGGTAATGAAAATTATCCCAAAATTGCTTTGAGTTTACATAGCAGTTTTATTCCAAGTTTTAAAATTTTTTACACTTAAGTTTAGATGATAGGGTGCCACGGGCGATGTAGGGGCAGGCCCCTGTGCCTGCCCGAATAATGGGCAACCACAGGGGGTTGCCCCTACTGTAGGGCACACACGGGCAAGGCTAACGCCTTGGCCCGTGGCACCCATGCTGAACCTGAAACCTTTCAGTGGAAAAAAATTTAGATGAATTTTCAGGCCAATTTCGAAATAATTTTCATCACCCCAGATGTAACCCAGTAGACGCACTAAAAGACAAGAAGGATTCTATGATTATTTCTTGTCGCGTCTCTTATATCAACCGGGTAAAAAGATCCGGCTAAAAGAGAATCCGTATCTCTGAAGTTAAATAGTGCCTGAACGAAAACTGTCTTTTTCGCCAATATCTGCGTCAGACTCAAATTTTAATCCTC
>JAGYNR010000225.1 GCA_018399715.1 Desulfobacterales bacterium
CGGATCAAGTCCGGGGCAGGCTTGGCCGGAATGACGGTGGTTTGGAGTCATAACGTTAGAGATTGCCGCGTCGCTGTCGCTCCACGCAAAGACGAGGTGTTCGTGGCGGATGCACGTTGTTTATCCGACATATTATTTCTGCGGATACAGCTTCGCCTTCTGGGTTACATGCAAAAAAGCGCGTAACCATATGATATTGAAAATTATCTGCGTTATCAGTAAATTGATTATGATACTGTTTGAATTGATTCATGACAAGAGGAAAATGAAAGTTATTTGGGTGAATGTGCATAACCATTTTAGGATTTTGTGATTTTATGATTTCAGATTTAGGGAGTTAATGAGTTTTATGAGTTATATGGGTTAATGAGTTAAAGGCATAATAGGCTATAGACTGTAAGGATCGGTTTTGGGGTTAAAAGTTAAGAGTGAAGTAATTCAGGGTGTTTTTGTTGCAACCAAGCCAGCACTTCTTCTTTTAATTCCAAACAAAACGCGATAAGTTCATCCGCATCTTCATCGCTGACAACGCCAATCTGATCATATTCAACAATATTACGTTTGGACCTGCATACATCCAGGTATTCGGCATCTTTTTTGCGACTATTGCCGATTATTAATGGCAGAGCTTGAATGGTTCTGTAATGCTGTAGATTTTTTCCGGGCGGTAACCTTCGGCATTTAGCAAGATGGTGCATAATTTCAGGACTGCGTTATAAGCAATCCCGAATCCCCAGTCGCTTGAAATATGTCGTCCCTGCGCATCTTTCACATCTCTATCAACGATCCGCAATAAATCTGAAACTTCACGGGGCTTGGGGGTATGTCGACGAAGCCACCTGTTTTCGAACCATTGCTGTAAAGTCATCTTTGTCACCAATCAAAAATATCATAGGCTCTTCACAAATCCTATTCACAAAAGGGTCTCCATCTTTCTTCCGTTCAAAAAAATCCGCCACACTCATGGCATGTGGGTTGATCTCCCGATTCAGTTTATCTGAAAGACCGCTGAGAACTCCGGTTAACTGCCTCAGCCCCATATTTCCCAAAACCATCAGATCGATATCGCTTGAGGCTGTTGCCTCTTTTCTGGCAACAGACCCAAAAATGAAAGCATACTTAATTGCCTCGGAATGAATTAATGCCGCCTTCAGGACACCAACAATCCCGTTTGTTTTCAACACAAGATTTTGAAGATCGGGATACAGCGGGTGTTCTATCCTTGCCCGGAAATAGACCCTGTTGCCGTCTTTTTTTTTATCTACTAATCCAAGTTTTAAAAGTTTTTTCAGTTCGGTCTGAACGGCACCGATAGAAAACCCGGAACGCCTTTCCAAATCACGCATATAGAGTTCGATGGGCTCAAGATCAAAAAGCAACCGAAGTATGGCAGCCCTTATGCGCGAAGATAGTATTTCAGATAAAATATCCATAATGTATGCTCATACCATACAAATGACCTTTTTCACAATACATTTTATATGAATTGTTGGTCATTATTCGCGGATATGATTACGCTTCGCGTAAGTATTTGGCGGGCGCGCATAACCATTTTGTGATTTTATGATTTTGTGATTTCAGATTTAGGGAGTTAATGAGTTTTATGGATTATATGAGTTAATGAGTTAAAGGCATAATAGGCTATAGGTTTGGAGTTAAAAGTTAAGAGTGAAAAATTAATAGGGTAATTGGCGGATGCGCTGACGCTTATCCGCCCTACGATTTATAGATTCCAGATCCCCGGATCAAGTCC
>JAGYNR010000226.1 GCA_018399715.1 Desulfobacterales bacterium
TGAGACGAAGTTGCGGGATCATTATAAAAATAGTGATTATGCTATTTTATATCGCACAAATGCCCAGTCGAGGATATTTGAAGAGGCATTACGCAAAAGAAATATTCCTTACAAAATATATGGGGGATTAAGTTTTTATCAGAGAAAAGAGGTCAAGGACATGCTTGCTTACTTTCGTTTTGTAATAAATGTATGGGATAATGAAGCTCTGAAACGAATTATTAATTATCCCGGAAGGGGAATCGGACAGACAACATTATCACGACTGGAAACCAGCGCTGTAAATGCTGAAACAACTATCTGGTCTGTGATAAAAGAACTCCCGGAAAAAAATCCTGCCGGTCTGAATAAAGGTACGATCATTAAATTATTAAAATTTGCAGCCCTCATTAATGAATTTAAAGAAAAGGTTTTTGAAACCGATGCCTATGAGTCGGCTATGTTCATAGCTAAAAAAACCGGTATTATCAGGGAGCTGCATAATGATAAATCGGCTGAAGGAATCAGCCGCCACGAAAATATTCAGGAATTGCTGAACGGGATAAGAGAATTTAGTTCGAATGCAGTGGAAGAGGATAGACCTGCAAAACTCGAAAATTTTATGGAAGAAGTGGCATTGCTGACTGACCAGGATACAGAAAAAGAAGAGGACCGTGATAAAGTAACTTTGATGACGGTTCATATGGCTAAAGGCCTGGAATTTAAGAATGTTTTTGTGGCAGGACTTGAAGAAAGGTTGTTCCCTTCGGCACAGGCAGAGGAAAGACGATCACAGGAAGCTATGGAAGAGGAGAGAAGATTGTTTTATGTAGCCTTGACGCGTGCCATGGAAAATGCATGGTTTTCTTATGCTAATCAGCGTTACCGTTGGGGAAAACTTGATTTTTGTTCTCCAAGCCGTTTTCTTTTGGAAATGGATGAAAAGTTTTTAGACGGGATGTATGATGAAAATGATTTTCAACGTGATAGATCAACCCGTTCTTCTCCTGCTGATAAAGGGGAGTTTTTGTTCTCTGAAAAGAAGCATTTCAGAAGATATATCAATTCGAATAAAGCTATTAACCTAAGATCAGAGGGAATAGCAGATAATGAATTTAAGGGTGACGATTTTGATGAAGTTTCGGAGGGAATGATAGTGGAACATCAGCGGTTTGGAACAGGTAAAGTAGTTAAGGTCGAAGGCACGCATCCGGATAAAAAAGCAATAGTGTTATTCAATAATACAGGACGGAAACGATTATTGCTTAAATATGCTAAACTGAAAATCAAAGGTTAAGGGTTACTATAAAAATCATTGTGGTAATTGCCTTTTGCAAAGAAATCATTAGTTTTGCATAGAATTACTTAATTACCGGCTTATTTTTTTGTCCGGCTATTAATTATTGATCGTTAATAAAGGCAGGAGACCGGTTCAAAAAATTAGCTGATAGTCTGAAAAAATGTGAGTTTACTATTTGTAAATGACCATTTTGAGGGCAAGCGTAACGCAGTCAGCGGACTTTATGGACAGACTCTTAATAGACAGATTAATTAGTTGCAAATACATTTATTATGGATTACAATACAAAGAGAGAGAAACTTCCGATGCCGGAATACGGCAGAAATATACAGAACATGGTAAATCATCTGCTTACCTTAGAGGACAGGGAAAAACGTAATCGTGCTGCCCGGACAGTTATTGACGTGATGGGGAATTTATATCCTTATCTCAGGGATGTTCCTGAATTCAAGCATAAACTTTGG
>JAGYNR010000227.1 GCA_018399715.1 Desulfobacterales bacterium
AATATAGGAATGCGGAATAAAGAATGGGGAGAGATGGTTTCGTTGGCGCTTTCAGCCCGGAGGCGTTTTTTAAATGTGGAACAGACACTCTTGTCTGTTTATTTTAAGACATCGCAGACAAGAGTGTCTGCGCTACATTGTCATAAATCGTCGTCGCTCTTCATTCGTGTTCCATCAGTGTCGATTAGTGGTTAATCTGAATTTGCGTTTTGTTCAGATGCCAGTTGAAGGGCTTGCGCTGAAAAATCTTTTCTTTGCGCCTTCGTGGCTTTGCGTGAAACAACTCTATTTCCATCGGTGATTTTCAGCCAATGGCCGGCCACAAGGATGGTTTATCTGAAGACAATGTTTGTATTGGAATGCCATATTCATTTTCGAACGCGATACTTTTTCCTTTTTTCCTTCCCCATTTGATTTCGTAGGGTTTTAGTTCCGGACCTTTTTTCATGACCAGATCAACCTCTGATTTAGATACAGTACGCCAAAAAAATAATTCAACAGGATTTTCCGACAGCAAATTGCGTTTGGCGATTTCAGCGATAAGATAGTTTTCAAAAAGATTGCCGATATCCGGACGATTTTCATTCAGGTCAAATGCATTCAGCACCACGTTACGTATTCCGGTATCCCAGAAAAATATCTTTTTGCTTTTCGCGATTTCTTTGCGCGGGTTGGTACTGAATGCCGGAAGACGGAAAATGACGAATGTTTGCTCAAGCAAATCAAGATATCGTTCTACTGTCTGCCGGGCCATCTGCAACTGTCGGGAAAGTTCGTTGACCGATACTTCCGAACCGGCCTGATGAGCCAGCATAATCAATAGACGGCGAATCAGATCCGGAGTTTTGATAAGCCCGAGCTGAAGAACGTCCTTCCAAAGATAATCTCCTGACAATTCTCTAAGCAAGCCGATTTTATCATCACAAGTTACTATTTCCGGATAAGACCCGAATACCATTGATTTCAATAAGGTTACCCGGAATTGTGGTGCAAAACACTCCTCTATTACCTGCATTGTATATTCTTTTCTATACCAGCTTTCCGCCGCCAAAGATTCGCCGAGGGTGAACGGCGGAAGCTGAATTTTACGGTTACGCCCGGTTAAGCTTTCGGTGGTCCGGGACAGCAGATTCAAGCTGGATGATCCTAAAAGGACAATTTTAACAGGTAAGTTGACATCATACCATCCTTTAACGACTCGGGCCGTATCCGGTTCTCTTTGAGCCTCATCAATAACCAGATAATCAGGGGAACCGAGACTTTTTAACCCATCAGGCGGCGGCAATACAGCAGCAGCTTTAAAGCGCGCAATATCAAACGGTACGTCAAAGTTTAACATTAGCATTTTTTTTGACTTCAAGGCTTCCCGTACTAGAGTTGTTTTGCCGACTTGCCTTGCTCCAACAACTATAGCTATTTTTCCGCTATCCAGAATCTTTTGAAAAGCCGCCATGATAATTCTATCAATAATCATATTCTCATCCTTGAGCCACTTGTTTAATTTAGTTGTGTATTATAAAATATACCTATATTATGTAAAGTCAAGTTGTCATAATATAGATATATTAATGGCGTTGACCAGCAATCTTACCCGGGCCAGTTTTCGGCTTCGGGCAGAAGAGCTGCTCAAGGAACTGGAGCAGCAGAAAGTCCATTGTGATGTTATTTTAGCTGAAACAAGGAAAAAGAGCATTTCAAGCGGGGTTATATTTTTGGCTCTTTCGCGTTTGTAGTGGG
>JAGYNR010000228.1 GCA_018399715.1 Desulfobacterales bacterium
TTTTCCATCAACATAAATTTGAATCGTCGTTTTGATTTTTTTGTTAGGGATTTTATTTATTTTTGGATCGTTTGAGCAAAAGGATAAAAAGCGGAGCACCAATCATAGCGGTAATCACACCAGCAGGAATTTCTCCTTGTTCAGGAAGAACCCTTGCTAGAAGGTCACAAAAAATCATGAAGACAGATCCCCCCAGAATACAGGCCGGGACCATGATTCGATGATCTGGGCCCAGCAAAAGCCGCAGCAGATGCGGCATTACCAACCCTACAAATCCCAGCAGCCCGCAATGACAGACAGTTGCGCTGATCATAAAAGAGGTTGATACCAGCAAGGTGATGGTAACAACTTTAATATTGACCCCCATGGATTGCGCCATTTCTTTTCCCATCAACATCAGGTTCATGGTATTGGAAAAACAAAAAATGATGATAAAGCATGGGATTACAGAAGCGGCAAGCAGCAATACCTGGTTCATTTCCGCCAGGGAAAAGTCTCCCATAAGCCAGAATAAAATATTATGAATTCTGGCATCCTGGGTTAGAGAAATCAAAAACATGATAACTGCTGAGCAAAAAGCGTTGACCATGACACCGGATAGCAAAAGGGCGTCTTTTTTGAGGACCGCCTGGCCGGTAGCCAGAATCAATACGATTCCCAACGTTCCCATACTTCCGGCAAAGGCTGTAACGCTGACCCCCGGAAATCGACTGAATCCCATCAGAATTCCGGTGATAGCACCGATAGCCGAACCGCCGGAGATGCCCAGAATATAGGGTTCGGCCAGTGGATTTCGAAGCAGCGCCTGAAAGACAAGTCCTCCTAAAGACAAGGCGGCTCCCACAAGGGCGGCCAAAAAAACGCGGGGAAACCGAATCCTCCAGATAACCGTATTCAAAGTTTCATTTTCTATTGTTTTTCCGGTCAGTTTGGAAAAAATCGCTTCCAAACCCTTATCAATACCCAAATGCGATGAGCCGGCTGAAAGCCCTAGAACAATACCAATAAAAAGAAAAACAGATAGAATTATTGAGATAATCACTATCCGTCTTAAAAGTCCATTACCGGATAAACTCACCGGGATTCCTCAAATAGTTCCGGATGGATGTGTTGTGCCAGAATTTCAAGCCCTTGTGCTAACCGGGGAGTCGGCCGGTTGACCAGATTGGAGTCGATCAGGTACAGACGATTATTGCTGACAGCCGGAATACAGGGCCATCGCTTCCATTGAGCCTTAATTTTCTTAAAACCGCCCTCTCTGGCCATTGTAGTAATAAAAAATACATCAGGAGCCAGTGATATCACTTCTTCTCTCGTAAAACGGGGATAATCCACGTTGCCCTGGGTGATATTAATTCCCCCTGCTAACGTGATCAGCTCATGAATGAACGTTTGGGTTCCTGCCGAAACAATAGGAGAAATCCCAATCTGGAAAAAAACCCGGGGCCGGTAGGAAGTTTCGGCAACTGTTAACCTGACCCCTTCAACTCGTTCGTTAGTCTCACGAATCAACAGGTTTGCTTCGGAAACAGCATCAAGCAAGCTTCCGATTTCCCGTATGGTCTTTAACAATTCATCCAGGTTGCGGGGATCAACTGCATAAACCGGTATTTTCAAGGACTCCAGACGTTCGATCACCGCTAATGGATTACCATCTTTAATCGCCAGACAAAGATCCGGTTTTAATGATGCAATTTTTTCAAGATCCAGATGAAC
>JAGYNR010000229.1 GCA_018399715.1 Desulfobacterales bacterium
TAGTAACATTGGATTACGCCCACTGCTGAGGCGAGTTACTCCTAGATACTACATTGTCTATTGTGAAAGGTGACAAATACAATCAAAAGACTGCCACATTACCGGAGAACCAAAACTACAGTTTTTTTGCTGATTTTTCCCTCTTGATTCTGTTCGGAGAAAACATTTGATCACGTCATGGCCAGGCGCAAGCAGTCATCCAATTTTGCAGTCAGCTCGTGCCGTGAATATTTTCCGATGCCAACGCCGCCGCTAAACGGCTTTTTATTGATATGGTCTTCATAAAGTATTTCGATTTGTTTTTTGGCTGATGCCAGATCATCGTACCCCGATACAAATCCGCTTTCTGTTTCTCTGATGATTTTTGCTGCATCACCATCCGCAGGGCCGATGCACAGAATCGGGCGTTTTGCAAGCAAATATTCAAATAGCTTTCCGGTGAGGATCATCCCTGAATTGGGCGTGTTGTTGATCAGTAGCAACAGGACAGTCGATTTTTGCTGCTCTTGGGTAACCTGGTCATGTGGTAAATATGGAATCAACTTTACATAATTGTGAAGGTGATGTTTTTTTAGTGATTCGGAAACGGAATAATCAACCTTTCCAATCAGCTTTATTTCGAGGTTCTCAGCAAAGGATTTGTTGTGAGAGGACAGTTGCTCCAAAGCGGTCCACAATACTTCCGGGTTTCTCGTTTTCGCCATTGTTCCGATGTGGGCCAGGGAAAATTTTACACCGGGAGTGTATTCAGTATTCACTTCATCACTGGTATCGAATCCGTTGGGGATAACCGTGTAACCCCCCGGATAAATCTGTTCGAAATCGGTTTTCATTCCTTCGGATACCACAACAACTTTGTCGGCATTTTGTAGTACCTGTTTTTCAAGTTTCCTGTGCTTTCTGTCTGCCAGGCCCGAAAGCCTCAATTCATGATAAAAGTCGATGTGGGTCCATGGGTCTCTGAAATCTGCAATCCAGGGTGTGTTTGTTTTGAGCTTTAAATTATACCCAATCAGGTGCATCGAGTGTGGAGGCCCGGTGCTGACTATGGCATCAACCGGATTGTTTTTAAGATATTGTTGGAGGTATTTCACCGAACGCTTGATCCAGAATTTTCGTGCATCGGGAATAAACAGGTTGCCCCGAATCCATACCGCCAGATTTTCTGTGATTTTGGGTTTCTTTTTATCACTGGTAAACGAACCGCTGATTTTATCACCTTTTTTCAGGCCGACAAATTTTTTATAGGCCTGGTAAGGTTCCCACCCTCGAAGCTTCAGCACTTCAATTCCGGCAGGAATATCTTTTTGCAGTGTATGGTCCAGAATGGGGTATTCAGGATTTTCCGGTGTGTAAACAACCGGCTCCCACCCAAACTCCGGGAGGTATTTTACAAACTTCAGCCAGCGTTGTACTCCGGCACCGCCGCTGGGCGGCCAGTAATACGTTATGATGAGGACCCTTTTTTTCATCCTATTTCTTTGCGGACACCGATATCTTATTCTTTAACTCGGTTCCCATGCCGGCGAAAAACAGCAGCAGAATGACCACCGATGAAATGGCTGCAATGGTACCGCCGGTATGATAAACAGCGGGTTCGAATTTCCAGATGATCTCATGCGATCCCGCCGGAACCACCATTCCCCTCAATACATAGTTCGCCCTGAGATATTTGAGTTTTTCTCCATCGATGTAAACATTCCAGCCTTTGTCAT
>JAGYNR010000023.1 GCA_018399715.1 Desulfobacterales bacterium
CCAAAGATCGACTCTGAAAAGCCCTGCATAATAAGTGTATTATGAATAGAGACTTTCAAAATTTATTGAGATTGGACCTAAAATCCCTTGGTGCAAAGCACTGTACGAGTTCGATTCTCGTCCCAGGCACCAGTAAAAACAAGGGGTTACAAGCTAAAATAATTTTTTTGCTGTAACCCTGTTTTGTTAATAGAAAATGAAACAAAACCCTTCTGAATACAAAACTCATCTCGCATATATCAAAAAATTATATGAAGAACAGGTACCATTTAATAAGCTGTTGGGAATCAACATCTTAAAAATAGACGTTGACGAGCTTTGCATACAATTAGAAATGAAACCTGAATTTGTGGGAAATTTTATTAAAAAAATTCTTCATGGTGGCGTTATATCTTCGTTACTTGATTTAACCGGCGGGTTGATGGCGTTTATTGGCGTATTAAAACGGACGCAACGCTATCTGTCTTTTGAAGAAGTCACAAAACGGTTTACTCAGACGGGGACCATCGATCTTCGTGTAGATTATCTTAATCCGGGTAAAGGCAAATATTTTTTGTCAGAAGCTTCCATTTTGCGACTAGGCAACAAAATTGCGGTAGTCAGAACAGATTTAAAAAATGATCAATCCGTGTTGATTGCCTCGGGAACAGGAACATATCTTATCGGTTAAACCTTAAATGATGTATCCCGCAGGAAGGTTTCCGGCGAAATTATTTTTCTTAAAAAAACTATACCATAACTGCTTGACATTGCCTTAATGTGCAGTTATATTTTGGTCAAATGATCATAACGAGGATTAACAATGCCCAGACCCAAAAAACTAAGATGTGTGTCCGATTATCCGTTGATGACAACCTTTATTCCAGAAGGCGTTGCCGTCAACGGTGAAGTCATGCTGACACTGGAAGAAATGGAAGCCATTCGCTTGAGTGATTTTGAAGGCTTGGATCAGGAATCTGCCGCCAATCTCATGAAGGTTTCCAGACAAACGTACGGCCGGATTTTGGCAAATGCCCGCAGCATTGTCAGTGAAGCACTTGTCACCGGCAAAAAGCTGATAATTGACGGAGGTCATTATACTTTGAGATCTCCGGAAAGATGTCGGCATCGGAATCGAGGGTCTGATACTGTTTTAAAACAACAAGGAGGTATAAAAATGCCAAGAAAAGACGGAACCGGCCCGGAAGGGCAAGGAAGAGGTACCGGAAGAGGACAGGGTCCCTGTGGACAAAAGAATAAAATTTCTCCAACCCAGGGTGGAACCGGCAGCGGAAGCGGCGCCGGTCGTGGTAAAGGTGGCGGTCGCGGTCGCGGTGGAGGTGGCCGGGGCCAGGGTAGAGGTACAAACCGGTAATATTATAAATTCCGGTTATTAAAAAAATAAGAAAGCGTTATAATTAATAAGGAGGGCAAAATTATGCCTGGATTTGACAGAACAGGACCAACGGGAGGCGGTCCCATGACAGGTGGCAGACGAGGACTTTGCGGAGATAATACATACTCACGGGATATCCCCGCCTATGGTTACGGCAGGGGCAGAGGGCTCAAACGCGGATTCAGAGGTGGTTATGGCGCCGGCGGCCAAAGATGCAGACGCCGGTTTTTCGCTCCGGGACCTATTACCCGATATGACTACCCGATGAGCAAGAAAGATGAAATGGAAATGCTCAAAGCAGATGCCGAGGCCATGAATAGGTCTTTGGAGGCTGTGCAGAAAAGAATCGATGAATTAAACCAAGAAACATCTCAGCAATAAACCAATCTATAATCGTGCCTCCTGACATGTTATCCAACCTGTCGGGAGGCACTTTTTGTGATAAAAATGTTAAAAAAGTGACTCAAAAAAGGCCGGCTTTAAACCTTCAAATCAAGTTAATGCTTATTTTTATGATCGTGGCACTTATCCCCATTGGTGCAGTGGGCGTTTTTTCCATAAAAACGACTCAACAGCTCATTATAAAAATGGTGATGAGACAACTTGAAAATATTGCGGCGGACAAGGTGGCCATTTTGGAGCGTTGGATCAGTGAGCGTAAAGCTGACATGAGGGTGATCGCTGAAACATCCATTTTAAAAACACTCGATCCTGACATGATTGCACCCTATCTGGATCTCATTCAAAAACATTATGGGGTGTATAAAAAACACACAGTTATTCCAGCCGATGGACAAAACGCTTTTAGCTGTTATGACGGTAATATCCATTATCATCCACAAAACAGTGATATCAGCCCTTTTCCCAATGATTTGTACATTTCTTCCATTTCAATTCCCCCTGAAGAAAAAGAATCTACCTTTAAAATCGCTGCGCCAATTTTGGATAATAACAAAAATAAAATCGGCACCGTTTTGGGAACGGTTGGCACCGGCCGGATTATTCGATTTATTTTAAGTGTTTTCCTGGGAAAAACAGGGGAGTGTTATCTGGTGGATAAGGAGGGTACCTTTCTGGCTCACAAGGAACCGCATCGGATTCTTGCCGAAAATATTTCCCAATCCGAAAGTTTCAAAAACATTTTTGATCCCGGATACCGTCATAAAGTCTACTTGGACTACCGGGGAATCGAGGTTTTAGGCACATCGCAGAAAGTAGAAGGTACTGATTGGTATATCGTTGTGGAACAGGACCGGGATGAAGCGTTTCAAAGCTTTGACAAGTTAAAGAGCTATATTTATATTACGGTTTTATTTTGTATCGGGTCTGCCATCATGCTCACCTGGGTCATTTCCTTTCATATTGTAGGTCCGATTCGGGCGCTTAGCCGCTCTGCCGATAATCTTGCGGACTTTAAATTCGGAAATGCGGTCGATAGTGTCAATCGTACAGATGAGATCGGGATGCTTTACCAGGCTTTTGAACATATGGCCGTAAAATTACAGGAACGTCAGAATCATCTCGAACAAAAAGTCGACCGCAAAGAAGCTGAACTCAAGGAAACCGATATTATTTTAAAACAGTTCAAAACAATTGCGAAACGGTCGGAAAAATTTGCCGCTATTGGAAGATTGGGGGCTGCTGTAGCTCATGAAATCAGAACGCCGCTGACATCTTTGAAACTGTTTTTAGAATCAGTCCAGTCGGAAATAGAGATTTCTTACGACTATACACAGGATTATCAAATGGCGATGCAGCAGATAAAACGGATTGAAATGACAATCAACCGATTTCTGGATTTTTCCAAGCCTCAGGAGTTGATTTTTTCCCATATTGATATTTCACAGGTCATTGAAAATGTTCTCATGATCGTCAGACCCATGATCAATAAACAGCAATGTCGTCTTGATATTTTCATTGAAAAAAATCTTCCAAAAATCAATGGAGACAAAAAGTCGTTGGAGGAAGCCCTGGTAAATCTTCTGGTCAATTCCCTGGAAGCCATTGACCTTTTTGGAACACTGACGGTAACTGCCAAAATGGAAACATTTCAGTTTGATACGCAGACCACACCTTGTATCCGAATCGACATCGGCGATACGGGTTCTGGTATTCCTGAGGATTATATTGTCAATATTTTCGACCCGTTTTTTACAACCAAGTCATCCGGCACCGGTCTTGGCTTGCCCCTGGTGGTCAACATTATAAAAAACCACGGGGGGAAGATTCGGGTCAAAAGTCATGTGAACAAAGGTACTGTTTTTTCGCTGTATCTTCCTGCTATCTTTTCATCATCTTAACCGAATTCAATGCCGATGGAAAAAATATTACTCATTGATGACGATGAAGGACTGATTCATTTTTTACGCCGTTTTTTTGAAAGAAAGGGATATGACGTATCTGTCTCTTTTAGTGGAAAGGCCGCCATCGAAAAAATCGGGGTTGAAAATTTTGATTTGATTTTGCTCGACTATAAGATGCCGGATTTAAATGGTATTGACATATTAATAAAAATCAAGGAGTTTCAGGTTAAAACCCCTGTTATCATGATGACTGCTTACGGGACCACTGAACTGACCATTGAGGCGATGAAACGCGGTGCCTATGATTATTTGCTGAAACCGTTCGAAAGAAAAGAACTGAGCCGCATTGTGGGTGAAGCGCTGGTGGTAAACCGTCAAATGAAAGAACTGGTTAGTTTCCCGGGGCCGACAGTTTCCGTTGAATCCTCTCCGCATAAAAGTTCGCTGCAAATTATCGGCAATAGCAAAAAGATGCAGGCGGTATACAAATTTATCGGTCAGATTGCAGAAAAGGACGTAGCTGTTTTGATCAGCGGGGAAAGCGGTACCGGTAAGGAGTTGGTCGCAAGGGCCATATATCATCATAGCCGACGAAACCAGAAACCTTTTATTACCGTTAACTGTGCGGCAATTCCCGAGAGTCTTTTTGAG
Source organism: Desulfobacterales bacterium (assembly GCA_018399715.1). Lineage (GTDB taxonomy): Bacteria > Desulfobacterota > Desulfobacteria > Desulfobacterales > SKZT01 > M55B149. Next base: position 4,330 of record JAGYNR010000023.1, read on the forward strand.
AGTGAATTTTTCGGATATGAACGCGGCGCTTTTACCGGTGCACAACGAAACTATATCGGAAAGCTGGAACGATGTGACGGCGGTACGTGTTTTTTAGACGAAATCGGCGATATGTCCTTATCCTCCCAGGCAAAATTACTTCGTGTGCTTCAAGAGGGTGAATTTGAAAGGCTGGGGGGAACCCAAACCATTCATGCCGATATCAGGGTACTTGCAGCCACCAACAAAGATCTGAAAAAAGAAATCGAGGCTGGAAATTTTAGAGAAGATCTTTACTGGCGGCTAAAAGTCATATCAATTCTTCTTCCTCCCCTAAGAGAACGATCTGAAGATATTACGGCTCTGGTAAATTATTTTTTGACCCGGTTTGCTGAGGAATACAACAAATCTCCTTGTCTGATTACTGAAAACACTTTAAAAAAATTCGTCGAATACCCATGGCCCGGCAATGTGCGGGAGCTTGAAAACTGTATTCGCCGCGCAACCATTTTAAGTAACGGCGATTTTATCAGTGATGAAAAATTTGGGTTTTTGAAATCCAAAGACGACCATTTTTTACAGAATCTGAATCGTAATCAGGTAATGGATCATTTAAAAATCAAGCTGGAAGATATTTTAACGGAAATCCTTGAATGCTCCAGGCAAAATATCCATGCCAATATTATCGAAATGGTTGAAAAGATTCTGATCAGCAGGGCACTTGACAAATCCGGAAACAATCAGGTTAAAGCGGCTAAAATGCTGGGTATAAGCCGAAATACGCTTCGGCAACGTTTGAAAAAGTTCGGGCAAAAATAGATTCCTGCCGATAAGTATCGTTTTTCCTATCAAGCAAATGATCTGTGCAATTTTAAATCAACATGTTCAATTTTTGAGCAGTTACTAATATCTTTGATTTATAGCTTATTGTTTACTCCTTCACGGCTAACCCCGCTATTGCAACGAGCCAACCAAAAGTATTTTAGACAAAAGCAGCTCCAACGCAAAGCGTTTTTGAATGCATTCCTACGCAAAGCGTGGGAACGAGCAAATCTGAACAAATTTCCTGAAAACTTGAATATCGGGTGTCAGCAACTTTGGGTTGCCATCGACAGGGCCGAAGCAAAAAGCGCGTGAATGAGCAAAATAAGCAGACAAGTGTTCAATTTTAACATAAAACGAAACTCCGGCACGTCACTTGCATATAAATCCCACTTTACGATCGGGGGCTTAACCGATGATGAGGGGGTATTCATATCGGAGCATAACCGGCAATACAAAAATGAAAGGGGGCAACATATGGATCATAAAGACCTTTTTGTGTCGGAGAGAATCAATGAAGTTACCAGGATGTGCGGCAGGGAACATGCCATTTACGAAAAAATCAGCGGTTTTGGCATTGCTTTATATGTGCTGGGCATCTTTGGTGATGATGATATTATGTCCATTGAAGATATTGATACGAACGAGGCCGCAGTTATGCTGGCGGAAAATTTTACTGAAATTAAAAAGGAAGCGATCCCTTCTGATTACCACATTGAAAATTCCGAAGAAAAATATCTTGTGGTGATAGGTGACCCGTTGTTTCCAAAACATTTTGCAGTTGTTGTGGATTCTAGTGCAAGCAAGCCTTTTTTTTCTAAAATGAGATATTTCGGAAGCGGTTTTGATAGTCTTTACGAGCTGATGAGCAGTTTTTTGGGTGAAGATGGCATAGGGTATGATGATATCCATTATTTCAGAAAAAACCGGAAAGAAGCACGGGTAATTTCATTTGAATCCAAAATATATATCGTAAAGAATAATGGCGAAAGTGTTGTGTGTGCGTATAATTAAATGTCAAATTTTACAAGGGAGTAGTCAATGTCAGTTATTAGTACTGTAATCGAAAAAGTTAAACGTATAGATCCTGACCAGAAAGATTTTCATCAGGCTGTCACCGAAGTTATGGAGTCTCTCGAACCTACCGAAGATCGTCATCCGGAATTCGTAAAGGCTGGAATTTATGAGAGAATTGTTGAACCGGAACGTGTTGTCCTGTTTCGGGTTCCCTGGGCGGATGATAAGGGCAATGTTCAGGTAAACAGAGGATTTCGGGTTCAGTTTAATAATGCGATCGGACCGTTTAAAGGCGGAATCCGGTTTCATTCGTCTGTCAATCTGAGCATTATCAAGTTTTTGGGATTTGAACAGATTTTTAAAAATGCCTTGACAACTTTACCCATGGGCGGTGCAAAGGGCGGTTCTGATTTTGATCCCAAAGGCAAATCCGATGGAGAAGTGATGAGATTTTGTCAGGCATTCATGAGAGAGCTTTTTCGTCATATTGGTGCTGAAGTGGATGTGCCCGCAGGGGATATCGGTGTAGGAGCCCGGGAAATCGGTTACATGTACGGATATTACAAAAAAATACAAAATGAGCATACGGGCGTTTTGACTGGAAAAGCCCTTGAATACGGGGGAAGTCTTGTCCGACCGGAAGCTACCGGATATGGTGCGGTATATTTTGCAGCAGAGATGCTGGCCACCAGAGGACTTGATTTCAAAAATAAAACGGTGGCAGTCAGCGGTTCGGGAAATGTTGCTCAGTACACCATTGAAAAAGTGAATCAATTGGGCGGAAAGGTGGTTACGGTATGTGATTCCAGTGCCACCATTATTGATGAAGAGGGTATTAATAAAGAAAAATGCTGTTATATTCAGGAGCTCAAAAATGTTCATCGCGGCCGGATCAAAGAGTACGCTGGTGAATATGCATGTGAATGTTTTGAAGGGTTGACAGTTTGGGATGTCATCAAAGAGCAGGGCATAAAGATTGATATCGCCATACCTGCAGCAACTCAAAACGAGATCAGCGGCGAAAATGCTCAGGCTTTGGTGAATAACGGGTGTTACTGTGTTGCTGAAGGCGCTAACATGCCGTCTACTCCGGAAGCTATCAGAATATTTCATGACAACAATGTTCTCTTTGGGCCGGGTAAGGCAGCTAATGCCGGTGGCGTCGCAACCTCCGGTCTGGAAATGTGTCAAAACAGTATGAAATTATCCTGGACCCGGGAAGAAGTCGATAACCGGCTGCTGTTGATCATGAAAAATTTGCACAAAACCTGTATGGATGCCTCCGAAGCCTATGGGAAAAAAGGCGATTACGTCACCGGCGCAAATATTGCTGGATTTACCAAAGTAGCGAAAGCTATGCTGGCTTACGGTATTGTATAACCTAGTGCCCGAACGAAAATTGTCTTTTTCGCCAATATCTGTGTCAGACTCAAATTTTAATCCTCGAAATACTCAATGTATGTCTGTGGTTAGAATTTTCGTTTTCCTTGATCTTAACGAAAAATCCTAGTTTTCGTTCAGGCACTAACCTGTTCTTTCGAAGCAATATAGGAAATCACCTGTTGGGTAACGACATCGGATACAAGCCTTAGACCGGCGTTAGTTGTGTCTGCAACTTTTACCACATGGCTGAAACGGGAATCAGAAGGACTAATCGTTTCCAGGATATTGGGAAATTGATGAAACCAATGCTGATTGAAAATGACAGACGGATTTTCAGGATAAATGGCCAGATAAAATATACGGGTTTCTACCAAATCCTGAAAAAAGTGAGTACCGAAAGATAAGTCTGGTATCAAACTGCCGTTCTGATAACTTATTTCAGCAATAGCAGCGATATTGTTAATTTCTGAAAAAGAGACCGGGACACCCATTGCCGGTGAATGGGTGCCCCACCTTCCCGGTCCGAGAAGAAATGTCGGTATTTTTTCCCGATCGGCGATTGATTTGTTTAATTTGCCAATCAGCCGGGCGATACTGTATTTTTCAGTAAGAGAAAGCGCTGTATACTTTGCCGGATCAACAAGAATCACACGGGAAACAGAAAAAGAAACGTTTCCCCCCATAAAATTACCATCCTGCCGAATAAGGGTTTTTTCAGGCGTGATTTGATCTGGAATTTCCACATCCGTAAATTTTCCGATCGTTTGCATGGGTCTGCATTGCAACAGATTGATCCGAATTTCATCATTCTGATTGAAATTGACGGTAAATTCAATATCTACCGGGTTTAAGTAGTTGATTTCAAGTGTTTTCAGCAGTCTTGCCATAACCGATGGAAATGGTGTCGTTGTTAAAAAATTGTCAAAGGTCAATATCCATATCTGATATTCAGGTTTGCCCAGCGCTCTGAGCCTTGCCTCGGCCTCTTCATCTCTGATGCTGATAAGATCAAGCTTGGTATTTAATTTCTTTTTCGTTAATTCATTCAAAGAAATGGTTTCCAGCCGGTTTTTTTCTAAATTTAAAATATCGAGAAAATGCTGAGAGAATTTTTTGATATCTTTCATCCCTGACAATGGCCTTACTAGTGGCTCATCCAATGCAACTATCCGGGGGTAGTCATTTTCGACACGATTCACCGCACGGGTTCCGAGTCCAAAAACAAGCCGCAGCATTCCAGCTTTGGCATCCATGCCTTTTTTCCACACAAACGGATTATGGGATAATCCAACCCCCGCAAGCTCGGGGAAAAAATAATTTTTTCGATAAGCTCCGGATACCCGTTGAACCAAAAGGGCCATCTGTTCATCCGACTGGTCGAGCCCCCGTTGCAGACGATAGGCAAGTGCATCTTTGTTCATAGTCCCTGCGAATATTTTTTTAACCGCTTCTTCAAAATCCTGGTATCGCTTTTCCGGAGACCCTTGATTAACACAGAAAAAGCTTTCATACTTTCCGGAAAAAGCGCTGCCAAAGGCGTCCTCCAGAAGACTGCTGGATCTGACAATAATCGGGGACTGACCGAAATATTCCAGCATGAGCTGGAACTGTTCTTTGATTTCTTCCGGAAAATGCCCTGTCAGCATTTTGCTTTCCAGTTCGGATGCTTTGGAAAAATATCCTTCCTTGGTTTTTTGGGCCATCAGAAGTTTCCACCATCCGTTTTGAACAATGTAGGAATAAAAAACATCCGAACCGATATAAAATGAGTCGTGGGGCTCAAGTATGTTTTCCCATCCAAAGGAATGATCCTGCGTCAGTATTTTTCTGGACAGCAGCATCCCCAAAGATTTTCCGCCGATAAAGCCGGTGCCGATCAACCGCTCTTTAAGTTGTAACAAATCTTCAAGTCTCAGATATTTTCGGATTAAATCCAACACCCTTTTATCCCGGCTCAGCAAAAGACGGCTTAACTGTTCCACCATATCAATTTTTTCATTTTGTCCAGCGTTGGATTCGAGTAATTTTTTCGCCTGCATAAACAGACGGTCCCAATAATCTAAGTGCCGGTGTGCGGCGACAGAATCGGTACGGGAAAGATAAGAAAACAGCCGTGTCGCTTCCACGCTGTTGATAACCGGAATCAATTGACCCTTTTCTTTGATATGCGGGAAGAACATGGTAGGGGAATACCGGCGCTCTACCTTGAGTGGATGAATACATAATTTTCTTTTGTAGCTGTAAACATCAATGAGTAGCTGCGTTGTTTCGCGTATGCGGGCGATGGCTTTGAATGAATGAAAATTTCTTTGAATCGCGAAATAGGCGATTGTATTCAGTTCGTAGAGGTAAGGGCAGGTAATATAAAAAAAATCTCCGATCATCAGATCCGTTGCCCATACATACAGCAGGTCGGAGAGGGAATCAAAGACATAGTGAACGTCTTTTCCCTCTTTTGTGATAATACTATATACTTCCGAAGAAAATGATTCAAATCCTTTTTCGACCTTCAAATGATAAATTGTAAGATTGTTTTTGGGCTCCAGCAGCGGAATATGGCGGGCAAAGCGAATATAAACCACTTTTTGGTTGTTTGAAATGGCGTTATTGACAAAAAAACTCACCAGTCGCTGATAGTCATCAATACTATCAACCTGCCACACTACATTATCGCCCTTTCTTAAATGATCGATGATCTTGTCAAGATTTTCCCATCCGGTGCTTCCATATAAATAAGATGTCATTTAAAAAAGCTCCTCCTGTTTATGTAAGTCAACCGGTAATATTTGTTACATTTGTTATATTAGAAAACTTTCTGATAAACTGCAAGCTCAGATCAGCAATTCAGCAATTCTGATTTTGATTCAAACATCCAGATCTGATGTTGGACGTTAATAATCGCTATCGCTATCGGGATCGGGATCGCTATTGAATATGTTGCCTTTGAGGTGTACTCGATTTCGATCTCCGAATATTATCTGAAGCTCTTTCCTCGTATTAATCGAATATGTTGCCTTTGAGGGGTATTCGATTTCGACCCCGATCCCGATAGCGATCCCGATAGCGAATCCATTACTTTAATCACAATGTTTTTGGATACTCAGGTTCCGGAGGATTTTCGGTAAAATATGTTGATTTTTTAAACAGGCTATAATACATAAATCTTTTTTTAATCTTCAAAGATATAAAATTGTATGATGTTACGATATAGTGGTGTTTACAGACACAAGGAGGATTGTCTTTTTTAAATTCAGAACACCTGAAGGCAGGTCTTAATGAATGGTCGGGTTTGGCGAATTGCAATTATTCTGATGGTATTGATGTCTGTCGGTGCTTGCGGTAAACACCGGGTAGCGCATAAAATGGAGGTGACCGCATATTGTGGATGTTCAAAATGCTGCGGATGGGAACGGGGAAGCTGGAAATATTTAAAGCTCGATTTCTGGAACCGCTATGTCAGTAATGGTCCGAATGCCGGCCGGCCGTATACCGGTCTGACCGCCAGTGGTACCAAACCCCATGAACCGCGTCCAGGGCTTTTTTCCAAAGACAGTATAAAAAAGCCCTGGATGATCCCTATCAGAATTTTGTTTTTTCCGTGGTGCCTTCTGCCCAGAGACGGTACTGTCGCGGCTGATACCCGGTTTTATCCGTTTGGGACCCGTTTTTTTATTCCGGGTTACGGTTACGGACAGGTCGAAGACCGGGGATCAGCCATAAAAGGAAGACACCGACTAGATGTTTTCTTTAATTCTCATAAAGAAGCACTGAATTGGGGACGCAGAAAAATCTATGTAAGAATTGTCGATTAATTTACGAAGCCGTTTTTTGGGCAATATTTGCCTGAATGGCCACCCCTGTCATGGACAAAATCATAAACAACAATGTTCTGACCGGCGGTGAAAAATGAAAGGTATCAATGATAACCACTGCACCAATAATTGATGATAGAATTATAATCGCCCAGTCGAAAATAAACAGCATCATGATAAGTCCGATAATGCCGCCGACAATGTGAGCAATCCAGAAATAGTGATTACCATAAAATCCCATCAGATTCAAAAATGACCACACAACCATACCACCTGCTAAAAATCCTCCAACGGCAATGGCAACTCCCTGGAGAAATATTGCCATCATCGCTCCGACAATTCCGGCGAAGGTAGCAATTAAAATAATAGCCCATGGTTCCTGGAAACCAGTGATCGTTTCAGCATAGTTAAAGGCTAAGACAAAGCCGATACATCCGACAAACAGCCAGAAAAGTTTTTTGCCGAAGGTTAACAAAATGCCACCGGCAATCAACTGAAGAAGTTTTTCAATCATAACGGGTTATCCTGTATTTATTAAAAAGATCCGAATTTTTTTTGCCAGGAAAGAAATTTTTCCACCTTGTCGGTGCCGAACCGGGAGAGACTTTTGACAATTGTATCCACAGATTTTTCACCATTTCCGGGGCAACCTTTGGAATAAAATTTATCTGCATAACAGATGATTTGTTCTTCCAGTGTTTCCGGGACCATATCCCTTACAGGCAAAGGGAGTTGCTGTTGCCTGATATCATCGGCGGTTAAACCGGTTCCAACATGACGTTCACATACCATGGCGTGCCGGTGTAGCCCCAGTTTTTCAAGCATCACCCGCCCAAGCAGGCCGTGACAGATATACGGATGAGGTCCCAGGCATCCCGGCAACGGCAGATCGGTTTTAACCATACCGATATCATGAAGCATGGCCGCCTCCACTATAAAGTTTCTGTCGGGATTTAAGTGGGATACCTGGTCTGCTGCCAGCAGGGCTTTTTGAGATACCTTCTGTCCATGATCTACCAGTATATCAAAAACCCGGCTTCCGGGTATACAATATTTTTTAATAATTTTTATGTAATCGAGCATGGTTCGTTTCCCCGGACAACAGAACCTCCTCGATAAATGGCTCCAAATCACCATCAAGGACCGCCTGTACATTGCCAACATCCTTGTCAATCCGATGATCTTTAACCATTTGATACGGATGGAGCACATAGGAACGGATTTGACTCCCCCAGGCAATTTCCTCTTTGTTGTCATGGATTTCCTGCATTTTTTCTTCCTGCTGTCTTCGTTCATTTTGATAGAGTCGGGATTTTAATACTTTCATTGCCAGATCCTTGTTTCTGTGCTGGGATTTTTCCTGCTGGCATTGCACCACAATACCGGTTGGCAAATGAGTGATTCTAACGGCGCTGCTGGTCTTATTAACATGCTGACCACCGGCACCACTGGCCCGAAACACATCAATCCGAAGATCTTTTTCATCGATATCTACTACAATTTCGTTTTCCAGTTCAGGATAAACAAAAACCGATGCGAAAGATGTATGTCGCTTTCCACTGGCATTAAAGGGAGAAATCCTTACCAGCCGGTGGACCCCGGTTTCAGACTTGAGAAAGCCGTAGGCATATTCCCCGCTGGCCGTAAATGTTACACTTTTTATACCGGCTTCATCTCCGGGTTGATAATCGATGATCTTGCTTTTGAATCCCTTCCGTTCTACATATCGTAAATACATGCGAAACAGCATTTCTGCCCAATCCTGAGCCTCGGTGCCACCAGCACCGGCATTAATTGAGATAATGGCGTTGCTGGAGTCATCTTTGTCACTAAGCATTATTTCCAGGGATATTGCCCTGATCTTTTTTTTAAGCATGAGCGCTTGACTGGCTGCCTCCTGGAGGCTTTCCGGATCATTTTCTTCCTCCGCCAGTAGCATCAAAACTTCGCAATCCTCAAGCTTATTTTCTATTTTTTCTATTTTTTCAATCTGATTTAAAATCAGCGTACGTTCCTTTAATACAGGTTTGGCCGCCTCCGGGTCATTCCAGAAATGCTCTTTTGAGATGATTGCTTCTATTTCCTGAATCCGTTTTTCTTTTTCCGGGAAGTCAAAGATACTCCTTTAATTGATCCAGTTTGACCTTCAATTCCTTCAACTCTTGATATAATTCTTCCGACATGTTTTTCCCCTTTTTTTGCGTTATTTTTTTATGTTGTTATGTTATTTTTCCCGCTTTTGGGGTAACTAGTGCCTGAACGAAAACTGTCTTTTTTGCCAATATCTGCGTCAGACTCAAATTTTAATCCTCGAAATACTCAATATATGCCTGTGGTTAAAATTTTCGTCTTTCTTGATCTTAACGAAAAATCCTGGTTTTCGTTCGGGCACTAACCAACGCCATCATCACCATGATAGCCGAAATTGCAGCACACAAGGTGGCGAAAAAATCACCGAATCGGGTATATATACTTTTTTTGGATAAAAAAACAAGTTCTTCTGATGCCACGGCATTTTCTAAAAGTGCAGTGGATTCGATGACACGCCCTGCCGGATCAACAAAACCACTGATCCCCGTATTGGCTGCGCGAACCAAAAAACGACGGTTTTCAACCGCCCTGAAAACAGCCATGGAAAAATGCTGATAAGGTCCCCAGGTTGTTCCAAACCACGCATCATTGGTTATATTGATCAGCACTGTGGCTCCATTTTTTACCATCGACCTGGATAGGGAAGGAAAAATGATCTCAAAACAAATCTGAATTCCCAGTCGCTCGCTATCCCATGCCAGCGTGTTTCCTTTTTCCCCGGCTTTAAAATCCCCTACCTGCTCGACCATTTTGCCGACAAAAAAAAGAAATCTTTTCAACGGTACATATTCTCCAAACGGCACCAGGTGAACCTTATCATATTTGCCGGTTACCTTACCCTTCGCATCCACCAGGTATGCACTGTTGTAATAGCTTGTACCTTCGGGAGATTTTTTAAAAGACGGGCTGCCAATCAGAAAATCCTTACCGGTTTCTTTTGCGGCAGCAAAAATCAAATTGGAAAGTTGTTGATTGTAAGTAAAATAGAAGGGAGTAGCTGTCTCAGGCCACACAATTAAATCCGGATCACTTTTTTGGATTGCCGAACAAGATAGCCGGATGTATTTTTGTATCGTAGCTGCCTGAAAGGCCGAATCCCATTTTACAGCCTGATCGATATTGCCTTGTATCACCGCCGCCCGTTTTGCCGGTTGATCCGCTATCCGATGATCAAGTGATTGAATTCGCCATATACCGTAATACCAAGCTGCGGCAATTAAACCGATGGATAAGATCACCGAAGTCATAGCCATTGACATGGTTATCCGGAAATCTTTCCGGGTTTTGTTGAATAATGCCTGATATAATAAAAAAACAGCGGTATTGGATACTACCACTAAAAAACTGACTCCATACACACCAACTATATCAGAAATTTGAATTATCTGCAATATGTCGGACTGGGAGTATCCTAACAGACCCCAGGGAAATCCGGTAAACAGTACACCCCGCATATATTCCAAAGCTACCCAGAACACCGGAATTGCTATCCAAAAATATGGCTTTTGATTGCCAAATCCAACAACCATGGATGAAAACAGGCCTATCCACAAGGATAGATAGGCAGCCAGCAAAAACAAAACCGGTACTGCCAGATATACCGGAAGGCCGCCATATAGCTGCATGGTATAAACAAGCCAATATAAAAGTGTCAGATAATGAACTAATCCGGCGAGAAATCCTGTTCGAAAGGCGCTGCCAACGGTTTTGTCCCGGATTGAAACCAAAAGGGGAACCAGGGCAACCCATGCGATCCACCAGAACCCCAATCCCGGAAAGGCTCCCGTTAATAACACACCACTGATAATTGCCCCTAAATAAGGTTTTTTTCTCTTATTCTTATGCAATGTATGGTTACTTATTGATTATTTTGTGTAGTTTGCGATAGCTAAAACACCGATTTAGTGCCTGAATGAAAACTGTTTTTTTCGCCAATATCTGCGTCAGACTCAAATTTTAATCCTCGAAATACTCAATGTGTGTCTGTGGTTAAAATTTTCGTCTTTCTTGATCTTAACGAAAAATTCTGGTTTTCGTTCGGGCACGATTTAAACTTCCGGGATCGGGCCATCTGTTTGGAATGCTGTCATGGCTTCTTTCTCCAGAAGCTTTTCTTTACCTGTATAACGGGGAGAAAAATGAAAGATTGTCATATTTTTGACCTTTGCAATGCTTGCAATTTCTCCGGCCTGCCGGGCTGTAAGATGATGTTTCTTTTCAGCGATATCCTTGTCCTCATACAAAAAAGCAGCTTCAATAAATAAATAGTCTGAATTTTTGACAAATGCAATGAGTTTTTCCCGGTTTTCAGCACTTCCAGCTACATCGGTAATATAGGCCACTTTCTGTCCGGGGGTGTAGATGGCTATCCGGTCGGCCAATTCACCAAGTTTGAATTCCTTCTGAACAGTTTCATTTCCGCTGCAAAAAACCTGTATCCGGGTATCGGGACTTTGCTTGTTGTATATTGCCTGCTTGAATTCATTAAGCCATGGACCGGGCTCAAGACCCATGGCTTCAAGCTGCTGTTTATTGATATTAATATGAAAATTTTCTTCTATGCAGTAGCCGAGACATGGAATCTGGTGATCAAGCAAAATAGCAGAGACCGATAAAGCGGGCTCTCTCAGCAAAAGTCCGGAAAATGTAGATATGGTTGTTTCCGGGTCAGGTTTAAACCGGTTACTGCATCGGTATATCCGGGTAACCGTCTGGTTGGGATGAACTTCCGTAGCCGCCAGGGTAACATCATTCGTAAAGTTTTCCACAAGATTCCATGTGTATCCTGCCAGTTTACCCTCTATGTTGTTTAAAAATCCCTCCGGTCCATAAATATACAGTGTTTTGTCCCTTCCCAACAGCAATCTCAAAAGCCGGTCAAAACCGATAAAATGATCCATATGGGTATGGGTGACAAAGGCGTGAGAAATCTTGAGAAGGTCTCTGGTTGAAAGGACGGTATTATCACCGAGGTCAAATATGATGGCTCTTTTTTCAAATAAAAATGGAACAAAAACACCGGGATCATCAAATGGATTATTAATTAATCTTGGATGAAAGATAGGCGGCATCAGATTTGTAAAATCTTTTTTACCTGCCGGTCAATTGTGAAATAAATTTCTTCATCCGATCCATAAATATCGATAATATCTTTATGATGAATCAGCGTTTCAATAACAAATGCCGTAAGGTAAAGACTGACAACATTTGGTTGAGGAACCAGCGTTCTGATTGGCGAAACCTGATAATCAACCTCAAAATCATCAGCTTTTCCCAGTTGTTCCAGTGACTTGTAAATTTGCCGGTCCAGTGAATCTTTGTTTGTCGTTTCTACCAGCTTGTTTTCTATCAGTTTCAATGCGATCGCATTGCTAAGTTCATCGATATTGTCCCGCACACTGCTGATTCTTTTACGCCGTTCATATTCTTTAGATGATTCGATTTTATTAATAATGCTGGATTCTCGTGAACTTGGACGAAATACCTTGCCCATGAATTATCCCCTTTTAAAATTATCAGAAAGGTCTCATATGAATTTTTTAATAACCTTTGTAAAACAAATAATTTATAATAAAGTCAACAGTTACTGATTGCAAGGAAAATGTGTGACTAAAATTTTTCTTTTTCTCTTTCAAAATCCTCGATGACCATTTGTACCGTTTTTTTACCATTCCATTGATTCCATCGCAATCGGAACGCAAGACGGTGAAAAAATTCGACTGCCGGAGTTTCAGGATTGATATTAAACTGAATCGCTGAAAATTTTTTGCCGGTTAATCCTTTTGGCTGATCAAGCATCATGCGACGGTGATTTCGGCCGACGATTCTACAATCATGGGCAGCTACATTTTTTGCCATGAAAAGCGGTTCCGGGTTGTCTACACCCCACGGCTCCAGAGAGGATAATTCGTCGATAAGATATTCAGAAATATCATCAAAATGTATTTCATGGTCAATGCATATCTCGGGTATAAAATCACTTTCAACAGTACTTCTTTTGACCACTTTATCAAAGGTATTGCTAAAAATTTCAATATTTTCAGTTTTTAACTTTATACCGGCAGCCATTGAATGGCCTCCGAAATCTTCGAGACAATCCCGGCATTGGCAAAGACCCTCATAAATATGAAATCCAGGAATACTTCTGGCTGAACCTTTTCCAAAGCCATCGCGCACTGTAATTAATACCACGGGGCGAAAAAATTGTTCAGCCAACCGGGAAGCAACAATTCCCAGAACGCCTTCCGGCCAGTCGCGGGACCAGAAAACCAATGATGTTTTTTGAAATACTGAGGATGTTTTCCGAATCGTCGCCAATATTTCCTCCAGCAATTTCTTTTCAACTTCCTGCCTTTGGATATTCAGTTGATCCAGATTTTTTGCGAGAGGCACTGCCGCATCTTTTTGCAAAGCTGTCAGCAGCTCGAAGGCTGAATTGGCATGCGCCATGCGCCCGGCTGCATTTAGACGGGGAGCTAATCGAAAAGCAAGATCCCGGGAATCAAAAGATGTTTTGGAAAAACAACAGGTAGACAATAAAGCATTAATACCTTCCCGTTTGCCTGCTTGAATAACTTCCAATCCTGCTTTTACCAGAATGCGGTTTTCTTTTCGAACCGGCACCAGATCCGCCACAGTTCCCAGGGCTACAAGATCACAAAACTGCTTTAGATTTGGTTCCTGGTACATTTTCCAGTATCCTTTATCCCGGAAGTATTTTCGAATGGCAATGATTAAATAGAACACAACGCCGACACCTGCCAGATGTTCAAGTCCCGACGGACAATCTTTTCGTTGCGGATTGACAATTGCTACAGCAGATGGGTAGGGTTTTCCGATAAGATGATGATCCGTGATGATAACATCAATACCATGACGGGCAGCAGTATCTACAGCTGCATGACTATTAGAACCACAATCTACGGTGATGATCAGATCTGTTCCTTGGGGCAAAGCGACATCAAAGACATGATCGGCTTGAAATCCGTATCCCTCATTTGTTCGGTGAGGGATATAATAACTGACATCGGCATGGCATATTTCCAGAAATTCATATAGCAACGTGGTTGATGTTATCCCATCCGCATCGTAGTCGCCAAAAATCAGAATTTTTTCTTTATTTTCAATGGCCCCGGCAATTCGGACAGTTGCTTTGTTGATATCAATGATAGAAAATGGCGAGCGAAGATGTTTCAACGAGCCAAAGAGAAACCGGGAAACATCATCTGGTTCTAAAAGTCCGCGGTTAACCAAAATCGTTGCAATTACAGGACTGCACTGACATTTCGATACTATTTTCCGTACAGCTTCGATGTCCGGCTGCAAAACGTTCCAATGTTTTTTCATACCAACCGGAATAACGCAAATCTGGTGTTTGAACAACATTTAATTGCGTATTATTTTCCAATGATTAATTTTATATTGAAATAACAATAAGTTTGATGCTAACAAAAAAAAGATCCTTTAAAAATTATCGGTTTTGCTGTCATTTTGTAACAAAAATATTTAATCTGGCAGCAGTTCTAATTTTGACTCAAACATCAAGATCCGATGTTGGACGTTAATAATCGCTATCGGGGTCGGGATTGCTATCGAATATGTTGCCTTTGAGGTGTATTCGATTTCGATCCCGATAGCGAATCCATCATTTTATGTAGTGCCTGAACGAAAACCAGGATTTTTTGTTCAGGCACTATATAATCCGGCAGGGTAAATTTATTTTTAAATATTTTAGTATAAATTAAGAGAGTTATGACTAATATCGGATGATCTTACATTGATCTGATTTTTTTTAAAACCACGAAGGACACGAAGAGCACGAAGGAAGGGTATCTTCATGTTCTTCGTGTCCTTCGTGGTAAAATATTTGACGCCCCTGAGGGCCTAAAAACAGATGGATTAACGGTTAGAATGAATTCATTGTGTTTAATCCGGTATTGTTTTTGTGAATATTTCGACGCTATGATAAAATAAAATAAATATGACGGATTTTAGCATGATTAAAAAAAAATATCGGATGAATTCATCTGATATTTGTTTTTTAAAATTTATTTTAGAGTCCTATGACGGAATGGGACAAATGACAACGATCAATCCTCAACTGGGGGTCATTGAGATACGGATAGCTCCGGGTTTTGATGCAGATTTTCGCGAACTAATTAAAGATTTAAGAAAGCAGATGAGAATTGAAGACTGGATGCTTCAACGAAGTGAATAACGATATGACAAATAAAAAAATGTACATCCATACGATGGGTTGCCAGATGAATGTTTATGATTCATACCGAATAGCGGCGATGTTAAAGCCAATGGGATATTCTGAAACATCCTCCTGGGAAAATGCTGATTTAATTATTTTAAATACCTGTACGATTCGTCAAAAAGCTGAGCAAAAGGCATTTAGTTTCCTGGGACGGCTCGGTAAGCTGAAAAAGAAAAATTCCAACCTGATTGTAGCCGTGGGGGGATGTGTGGCGCAGCAGGAAAAGGAACAGATTTTGGATCGTATGCCGGTGGTTGATCTGGTGTTTGGTACGCATGCCTTAAGCCGGTTATGTGAACATGTGTACCATCTGGAAACCTGTGATGACCGGATTGTTGACGTTACCATGTCAGAATCTGTTCATGAGCCCGACATTCCTGTGGATGTTTCTAAACCCGGAGACGTTAAAGCTTTCGTTACCATCATGCAGGGATGTGATAATTTTTGTACGTATTGTGTTGTGCCGTATGTTCGGGGTCGGGAAATCAGCAGGCAACCTGATAAAATCATCGAAGAGATCAAAATGCTGGCGAATTCTAACATCCGGGAGATAACCTTGTTGGGTCAAAATGTCAACAGTTACGGTATTAAGCAGAAGTTGTGCTCTTTTGCAGAGTTGATTCATCGTGTCAATGATATCGAAGATATTGTCAGAATTCGTTTTACCACGTCTCATCCCAAAGATCTTTCCGACGAATTAATAGATGCATTCGGACAGTGCCATAAACTTTGTCATCATATTCATCTTCCGGTGCAGGCCGGTTCTGATCGGGTACTGAAAAGAATGAACCGCAAATACAGCCGGGACGAATATATCAGAAAGGTGAACCGCCTGAAAGCCGTATGTCCTGATATTGCCATCACCTCGGATATCATTGTCGGATTTCCGGGGGAAACAAAACAAGATTTTATTCAAACATTGGATTTGATTGAAAAGGTCGGCTATGATAGTCTTTACGCATTTAAATACTCGGATCGCCCTAACGTACCGGCTACCCGATTTTCAAACAAGGTATCTGAGCCTGAAAAATCTGAACGTTTAAAACAGCTGCTGACGTTACAAGAAAAACTGACATTAAAAAAACATAAGGATATGGTGGGTACTACTGAACAGATTCTGGTAGAAGGATTGAGCAAAAAACAGGCCTCAGACAGTCACAAACAGTATCACTGGACCGGCCGTACATCGACCAATAAAGCGGTAAATTTTTCTTTTCCGATCCATCATAAGGACAATGGTGCTCCCTTGACAGGAAGACTGGTTAATGTCAAAATTATAAAAGCATTCTCTCATTCTCTATGGGGAAAACCCGTCGACATCGAATCGGAACGAATGAGTTCGAAAGGAGATAACTATCATGCTGCATAAAGCGACCATAGCGGGTCTGACAATGGATCCGAATTCGAATACGCCCATCATCGTTTTAAAAACCGATGATACCGATCAGGCTATCCCGATCTGGATCGGATTGCTGGAGGCGACCTCCATTGCTTCCGCACTTCAGAATATTAAATTTGATCGTCCGATGACCCACGATCTGTTTAAAAATTTTCTGGATTATATCAAAATCAATGTTTCCAAGATCGAAGTATGCGATTTGAGGGACAATACCTTTTTTGCTAAAATTCATTTCACATCCGATGACACCTCATTTGTACTGGATGCTCGTCCAAGTGATGCCATAGCGATTGCGCTTCGATTTGAGGCATCCATTTATATTGATGATGAAGTGATTGCCAAATCCAAAATCGACGAGTCCGGTGGAGAAGCCGAGGTTGCCGATAAGAGTGAAGAAGGGAAAAAATGGGCTGAGTACCTTAAAAATCTGGACCGGGATCAATTCGGTAAATATAAAGTTTAGATTCCTGCCTGTTAGAAGCGTTTGAGCCGCCAATTAAAAAACGCTGTATCGCCAATAACAATGTGTAAAAAAAGGGAAGTTTTTTCAACCTTCCCTTTTTTGATCCCAGGGGCTGACAAATCACGCGGGGATAAAGATGCAGTAGGCAATCGGAAGACCGGTTTTAAATTTATCATTATATCCTTGCATCCGGCGTATCTCCAACGCTATATTACATTTGTATGAAGTAATCAGTTATTTTTTCCTATTGGGTCTTTATTATCGTACCGGAGGAAGCATGGAAAACCAGAATTCAACTTTGCTGAAAGCTCAATTTTTAATAGCAATGCCCGGCTTGCTGGATCCTAATTTTAAGCATACGGTTTCTTGTATATGTGAGCATACTGATGACGGAGCAATGGGAATCGTCATCAACCGTGTTCATCCCTCATTATTTGCTAAAGATATTTTTAAGGAATTAGAAATACCATCCGTGTCAGCGGCGGACACGTTACCAATATATATGGGTGGCCCGGTACATTTAAATGAGATTTTTATTCTTCACGGACCCCCCTTTGGATGGAAAGGCTGTTTTCAAATTTCTGAAAACTTGGCATTGAGCAATTCCAGAGATGTTTTGGAATCAATTTCCATGGGTAAAGGCCCTGAACCGGTTGTTATCGCAGCGGGTTGTGCCGGATGGGGACCTGGTCAACTGGAGACGGAATTGGGACAAAATGCCTGGCTTACCGGTCCTTTAAATGAAGAAATTATTTTTAGAACCCCGATAGATGATCGCTGGGATACAGCCGTTAAAAAGATGGGAATAGATCCACGACTTTTAAGCAACACAGCAGGGCATGCCTGATATGGGGGCGCGGAAAAAATAAAACAGACAAGAAACCATTAAAAATATTATGAATGTTTATTCAGAATTAAAAGACCAACTGCTGCAACTAGATACCGATATATCGTTTCTTTTGAAAAAAGCTAAATCCATTCCGGGAATGGCAGATCAGGAATTTCGGGATTGGGAGAAAACATTGGCTGATATCTACCGGCAAATCAGGGAAGATACCATCAGGGTCGCTGCTGTAGGTTCAATAAAATCAGGAAAAAGCACCTTTGTCAATTCCTTATTAAAAGACGATTATTTGAAAAGAGGCGCGGGCATTATCACATCCATCGTAACCCGTGTGGTGAAGGGAGAGATACTCCGGGCGAGGCTTTTTCTGAAATCATGGGATGAGGTCAACGCTGATCTGCGGCAGGCACTTGTTTTGTTTCCATCAACGATTTTGCATTCGGAAGCCAGTTCTGTGGATATCCGGAAAAGTAAAGATCGACAAGAGCTTTCCCAGGCAATGGATTCTTTGGATTCAAACTATCTTTTCACCAAAGACACTCGTAATGTCAACAGCATTTTGCTGGATTTATACTTGAAGGGCTATGACCGTGTTAAAGATATCATGTCTTCGGATAACGAAATCATTGCCTACACCGGAGACCAGTTTAAAAAGCACATGGATTTTGTTGGCGATGATGCTCTCGCGGTGTACCTGAAGGATGTTTGTCTGGAAATCAGGGATTCGGACTTCAATAATAATATCGAATTGGCGGATTGCCAGGGAAGTGATTCCCCTAATCCCCTTCATTTGGCCATGATCCAGGATTACCTGTTGAAAACGCACCTGATTATTTACCTCATCAGCAGCAGAACAGGTCTTAGAAGTGCGGATATCAAGTTTTTATCCATTATTCGAAAAATGGGTATCATTGACAATACCATTTTTGTTATCAATTGTGATTTCAGTGAACACGAATCAAAAAAAGATTTGGTCGGGCTGGTAAAAAAAACCAATGAAGAACTCTCCCTGATTGCACATAAACCTGAAGTTTATACGATTTCGGCTCTTTATAACCTTTTTAAATCCCGTTATGAAAACTTGTCGGAAAGGGATCGGGACAGATTATCACACTGGGAAAAAGAAACGTCTTTGACTGAATTTTCAGACCAACAGACTTCAGCGTTTTTGAAATCCTTCCACCAAAAACTGACCGCCGGACGTTACCAAATATTGCTGAAAAACCATTGTGAACGATTGAACATTATCGCATCAGGACTCAATAACTGGATTGAAGTAAACGAAAATATCCTGGGAAGTGATGCCAACAGTGTCATGGAGATTTCCCAAAAAATCAAAGAACACCAAAAGGGGATGAGTCAGGTCAGATCAATCATTCGAAATACTTTAGATGGTGCGATCCAAAAACTTAAAAAAGATCTCCGCAACGACATTGACCGTTTTTTTGATCCGGTCTATTCTGAAATTTGTCAAAGTACTCTGGATTTTATTCGGGGCTATCGCGTCACGTTTGAAAGCAATGCAGATAGATTGGAGGCATCAGGCTTTTCCAGTACATTATACCTCATCTTCCAGGAATTCAAGCAAAATCTGGATGCTTTCATGACCGAAAATGTTAATCCTGAAATTATCCGGTTCATAAAAGCATCTGAAGCGAAGATGCAAGATCAGCTCATGCTGGTAGCAAAACCATTTGATGGTCTTATTCAGGATGCACTTTCCGAATATAACGCTACGTTGGAAACTTTCGGCATTCATCTGAAAAAAGATATTCAATCTATGGAATTTCCCGATATGGAATCGGTCAAAAATATCTCAGGACTATCTCTGCCGCCGGCACGAGCGGCCCTGGAATATTCTGCTAAAATCAGGACAGAATCGGTATTGAGGCTGGGCGTTTATCGATTTTTTGGGTTTTTTCGCAAGGTTTTCAAAAAAGCCACTTATGATAAACGAACATATGCTTTTTCTGCCTTAAAAGACGGCGTTAATCGAATCAAACGGGAAACAGAGAAATCTATCCTTTATCATTTTAAAGATTACCGTGAAAATATTAAATTTCAATACATTTTCAAGCTGGTGGATAGCGTGTCAAATGCTCTTTATGAGGCATTGCTGGATCGTTTTCAGGCATATGTGGCAAATCTATCCCTTTCTGTGGAACAAATCCAGGACAAAGGTGAGGATAAGGAGGATGCCACCCAACTCCTGGAAGAAATGAAACGAGCATCGGAAGATATCCGAGATAGAATCAGCAGGGTCAGTGAAAACATCCGGTCCTTTTTTTGAATGATTTGGAAAAGCATTCCCCGGCTTAGGGACGCGGCAGGAAATCATCATGCTGCCTCTCTTAAATTTTCATATAAACTGATCTTGCTTAAATAAACAGGAGGTTTTGCAGATGGCCGCGAAAGAAACTCGAATCATTGCTATTGCCAATGAAAAAGGAGGTGTCGGAAAAACGGTTACGGTCATAAACCTTGGCGCAGCCCTTTCCAAATTGGGTAAAAAGGTTCTGGTCATTGATATGGATCCCCAGGCCAATGCCACCAGGAGCATGGGAGTGAAACCGGAAGACATACCTTTAAATATCTATTCACTTATCTCGGAACCCGATGTTAAGCCTGTTGATGATTTTATCCTGTCTACCCAGTGGAAAGGACTTTCGCTGATTTCATCCCATTTTGATTTATCGGGTGCAGAGGTTGAACTAGTGAACATCGAGGGGCGGGAAAACCGGCTGAAGGATGCCTGCGAAAACATGGAAAACGCCTTTGATTTTATCCTTCTGGATACACCGCCGAGCCTTTCTCTTCTGACCATTAATGTCATGAGTTATGCCAAAGAAGTCCTGGTGCCATGCCAGACGCATCCCTATGCATATGAAGCGCTAAATGGCTTATTTGATACCATTGAGGCAATCAATGAGGAAATTAATCCGGATTTGCATGTCACCGGAATTATTGCTACTTTTTTTGATCAACGGACCCGCGTGAGCCAGGCGATTTTAAAACAGTTGGAATCTGACAACCGATACGGAAAATTTTTATTCGATACGGTGATTCGTGCCAACACAACCATTGTCGAAAGTGCAATGGTTGCCACTCCGATTGTTTTTTACCGCCCGGAATGTTACGGGTCCAAAGACTACATGGAATTGGCCCGGGAACTCATATTAAAAAGCCCGGGTTGATAAATTCATATAATGCCCGAACGAAAACCGTCTTTTTCGCCAATATCTGCGTCAGACTCAAATTTTAATCCCCGAAATACTCAATGTATGTCTGTGGTTAAAATTTTCATCTTCCTTGATCTTAATGAAAAATCCTGGTTTTCGTTCGGGCACTATATACAGTTAGTTTGGACAATATATCAGGATTATCAACATTTTACATCAAAAATGAGACACCAACCGGACATTCAGGCGAAACCCTTCCGGCCGGTTTTCTGCCGCTGTTTCGAAGTACGTGTTGATAAACAGGTGGTAATTTCGGGACAAATGTAAA